>JBATMM010000001.1:0-3317 GCA_049289835.1 Saprospiraceae bacterium
GTAAAAAGGCACCATTTTGGAACCATTTTTCCATTATCTTTGTGTATAATTCAAATTCGTTTTTCAAATGCCAAATGTAACCATCAAGGGAATCAATGAAGATACCCTCAAGTTAATCAAAAGGAAGGCTGCTGACAATAACAGGAGCCTTAACAAGGAAATTATAGAGCTGCTCAATCGATATGCCAATACAAAGGCTCCGGATACGAAACACATTCTCAAAGAAATCGATAAATTCAAAAAACATTTTAAGGAGACCCTTTCAGAGACGAGTATTAAAAATGCAATTCGAGAAGGGAGAAAATGATTGTGGTTGATGCAAATATCATTTCATATCTCTGGATTCCGGGACATGAGTCTTTCATGTCCCGTGAATTATTAACTAAAGATCCTGATTGGTGGGTGCCTTCTTTGTATAAAAGTGAAATGCAAAGTGTTTTATTACTTCATGTGCGAAAGCAAATCATTGGATTAGAAGTGGCGGTGCAATTGATGACCAAAATTGAAAATCAATTTAAATTTCATGTGCAAGAGGTCCCTTCCAATATTGCACTCACATTGGGAAACCAATCGAACTGTAGTGCTTACGATTGTGAATATGCCGGTCTGGCCTTAGTGCTCGGTTGTCCATTGATTACATACGATAAAAAGTTATTAAGCGCATTTCCTCAATTTGCGATGACGTCTGAAACTTTCCTGAAAACATAAATTTGAAATCGACGTAAAGATTGATGTTTGTAATCGCAACCTACAATCAACATTCTCTACATTGAAATAACATCCTATTTTTGCCCTATGACAATGGATTTTGAGCAAATTGAATCAAAGTGGAAAAAGATTTGGGCTGAGACGCATTTGTATAAAGTAAATGAAGACACCTCACGACCTAAATTTTATGTGTTGGATATGTTTCCATATCCTTCGGGTGCAGGATTACATGTAGGTCATCCATTAGGTTACGTAGGAAGCGATATTTATACGAGATATAAGCGAATGAAAGGCTTCAATGTCCTCCATCCGATGGGATATGATGCGTTTGGTCTTCCTGCAGAGCAATATGCCCTTGATACAGGAGTCCATCCTGCCAAGAGCACTTCGGACAATATCCTTCGATACAGATCGCAGCTTGATAATATTGGCTTGTCCTTTGACTGGAGCCGCCAAGTCCGGACTGATGATCCTGCATACTACCGGTGGACACAATGGATTTTTCTACAGATTTTCCAGCATTATTATGACAAAACTGATGATAAAGCCTACCCCATCATCCGTCTTATAGAAATTTTTAAAAATAAAGGAAGTGAAGGCGTAAATGCTGTCCGATCTTCACACGATCCATTCACAGGAGATCAATGGTCAGCAATGACTCATGCTGAACAAAGTCTGATGTTGATGAACTATCGTCTTGCCTATCGAAAGATTGGTTATGTCAATTGGTGTGAAGCTTTAGGTACTGTACTTGCAAATGATGAAGTGAAAGATGGATTCAGTGAACGAGGAGGATTTCCTGTAGTGCAGAAGGAAATGTTGCAATGGTCATTGCGGATTACAGCTTATGCCGAACGATTACTTGATGGAATGGAATCACTTCAATGGAGTGAAAGCATGAAGACTGTTCAGCGTAATTGGATTGGAAGATCTGAAGGTGCGTTTATTCGTTTTCAGGTTGTTGATCAGCCTAATGTATCCATTAAAGTTTTTACGACCAGGCCTGATACGATATTTGGATCAACATTTATTGTACTTGCTCCTGATCATGATTTAGTGACTGCACTTACTGCTGTTGACTTTCTGAAGACAGTAGAATCTTTCAGGGAAAGAATAAAAAGCAAATCTGCTGAACAACGATCGACAAGCCAAAAAACTCCTGATGGAATGTGGCTTGGTTCGTATGCAATTCATCCGATCACGGGAGATGAGATTCAGATATGGATTGCAGATTACGTGTTGAAAGATTATGGGACTGGTGCTATCATGGCTGTGCCAGGTGATGATGCAAGGGATAAAGCATTCGCTGTTTATTATCATCTTCCTGTGATAGAAGTCATAGATCGTTCACAAGTTCTGAATGCTGAAATGGGTGATCGTGAAGGTGTCATGATCAACTCTTCATTTCTTGATGGCCTCAATGTAGAGGCTGCAATTACCAGCATGCTTGATTACCTGGAGAAAAATAATCTCGGCGTTCGCAATGTTGAATACAAGCTCAGGGATGCCAATTTCAGCAGACAGCGATATTGGGGTGAGCCTTTTCCGGTTTATTATGATGATGCCGGCATTGTACATGCTATGGATGAGCATACACTTCCATTGGAGCTGCCGGATCTGGATGACTTCAAACCATCACCAGATGGTCGTTCACCATTAGCACGATTGACAGAATGGACACAACCTTATCCGGGGATAACACGTGAGACGGATACGATGCCGGGCTATGCAGGATCATCCTGGTATTTTTTGCGCTATATGGATCCATCGAATGAAAAGACATTTGCATCGAAGGAAAGCATTGATTACTGGCAGGATGTGGATTTGTATATAGGTGGTGTGGAGCATGCTGTAGGCCATCTGATGTATTCACGTTTTTGGCACAAATTCCTTTATGATCTTGGAAAGGTTCCTACACAGGAGCCCTTTAAAAAATTGGTCAATCAGGGGATGATCCAGGGTGTCATAGAGAGCTTGTTTTTATTCAAAGAGAAAAAAGAAGGTAAGGCACATTTCATCAGTGCAGATCTTGTAGCAGAACGAAAAATTTCCAAAGAACAGTTGTCATCTATTCCGGTTCATATAGATTTCGTTACGGATTATGGACATCCGGATTCGCATTTGGATGAGAAGGGAGTAGCGTCTTTTATTAAATGGAGGCCTGAGTACAGCAATGCCCTTTTTGAAACGAAAAACGGAATTCAACAATTCGCTGATTTGCAAAATGTCGAATTACATACTCTCTCTGAGATCGGAAAAATGTCGAAGAGATATCACAATGTAGTCAACCCCGATGATGTCATCTCACGATATGGTGCAGATTGTTTCCGTATGTATGAAATGTTTCTTGGCCCGATCGAACAATCAAAGCCATGGGATACCATGGGCATCGAAGGGGTAAGCAAGTTTTTGAAAAAATTGTGGAGCTTATTTTTCAATGATCAGGACGAATTGATAGTCAACCGGAATAGCGCGTCTGATGATGCACAGAAGGCAATACATGCTACCATCAAAAAAATAAATGAAGACGTCGAACGGTTCTCTTTTAATACAGCGATCAGTCAGTTCATGATCTGTGTAAATGAAATACGTAAGCTTGATGAGCATTC
>JBATMM010000002.1:0-16145 GCA_049289835.1 Saprospiraceae bacterium
CATTTGCCTACTGTGCCAACTCTGCTTGGAACACTGGTTTCAGGAGAGTATTTCGTATTGCACATTTCAGGTGTTTTTTCCACTTCTTTCCATTGAAAAACGCGCGAAGAATACGGGCAGGCGGTCATGCAGAATTTACAACCGATACACCTGTCGGTGTCTACAAGCACAATACCATCGGTACGCTTGTATGTAGCTCCTACCGGGCATACTTTTACACAGGGAGGTTGATTGCAATGGAAACACGGCTTAGGAAACCAGTAGGGTGCTGTATCTTCACTGTCCTGCATCAGAAAGACTTTTATCCATTCATCCTCCGCAGGGAGATTGTGCATTTTCTGGCACTCGCTGACACACTTTCTTGCATTTTTGCACCTGGCCAGATCGATGACCATTACAAATTTCTTTCCCGGAATCCCTTCCCTTGCTTCTTCCGGTGAAACCGGCTGGGGGGCGATCGCTGATTTACTAACCAGCACAAGTTTTCCATCAGGAGACAACAGCGATACTTTCTCCTCATCTTCTACCGGGGGCTTGCAGGCCTCTGCCAATAATCCGCCTATACCAAGTACCCCGATAGCAGCAGGTACTGTCTTCGAAAAGAAAGCTCTCCTGGTCTGTTCGTTTTTTCGTTCTTCCATTGTTTCTAAGAAAGGTTATGGATATTTAGAAATCAATACAATGAAGATCATTATCTCCGGTTGTCTAAGTCCAATAAAAAATGAACTCAGCGCGATAGAAGGAGAAGACAACAAATTATACCTGACGGATATTTCAATCCTCTTTTGATTGAATGGAATTTACACTTGAACATGAAAATCCGCCTGTGTAAAATATAATCTCCTGAATTCCACTGTTTATGAAATGAAAATTAAAAAGATTGGGTAGGCAACTTTATGATAAGTGTCATTTCATTGGATGATACTTGTCACCATTTTTTAAGCCCATATTCATTTACTGTATCAGGATGTTAAATCCAGACTGCGATGTGTTTGGTTTAAAAAATTGTCTGATGATGCATGAAGCAGGGATCCAATATTCTTTTAAATATCTTCACCTCTAGCAATACAACAACTGTGCACATGAAAGACAGGACTACTGGTCCGGAAGGCTTTCTGCCTTTTATTAATAGTGTGTTGAAGGGAATATTGGGTGAAAAATAGACAAAGTAAAATCTGTCTACTTGAAACAGGAGTTCTCCCAATGTGGGTCTAAGAAAAAGAATCGGCCTTCATATGCGGAAAGGCCGATTCTGCTATTCTGAATTCCTTCTTATTTCATGTTATAACATGTAATCGTCTTATTGCGATCACAGAGAAAAACTCTTGTATCTACTTCGTCAACAATATACTGGGGAGTCAAATCGACAACATCGATTTTCTTATCCACTTTTCCGGTGTCTTTATTGACCATCACGATGGTGCGTTTGGACTCACCATCTTTGGTCAGGATAAACTTGTGGTCACGAGCGTTCCTGGAATTGGTGTAACGTGTCTTTGTCACTTCGAAAAGCGGAGATGCACCGTAATAAACTCCGGCTACCACCTGGGTCTTAGAAGTTCCTTCACTAGCGGCATTGGAACTGTGATACGCTCCTTTCGAAAGTCTGTCGAGTTGTTTCATATTTTCCATAGAGCCAGTTATATCAATATCGACTCCGGCTATATCAGCACCAAATTGAGCCAGGCCCATCAGATTAGTTGAACTGAGCTGAGGGTAGTCTTTCGAGTGAATCAGTTTTCCTTTTTTGTCAAGCAACGAAATGTGCTGATCCGTATACAACAAGTATCCGGTGGGGCGGTATTCTGCCTGGAGTGGTGTCTTTTTCGTTACGTTCTCAAGCTTGATGTCATCTGCGAATATAGTCATCGCTCCTGAAGCCAGGTCGAACTTATAGCCCGTTCCACTCTCAAACAGGATGACCTTTTTTTCCGCTTCATCATACGTCACGGCAGGGATACTCTTGAACTTAACATCCTTGTCCCATACATCCTTGCCATCGCTATAGCTTAAGATATTCGAACGCTCTGTCGAAATATAAAGGACGCCCTTTGGCGTAGTAGTTGCATAATAGGTGTAGCCTTTTACGTTCGTATCCCATATCTTCTTTCCATTGCTGTCCACGTAGGATATCGACCCGTCCTTCTCATCTTTTCCAATTGCGATGTAACCCTTTTCAAACGGAATGACTTCATCGAGGTATTCTATCTTATAGCTCTTATTCCAGAGGAAATCGCTTGTCTTCGGATCGATAAGGTTGAAGCCTTCTGTTTCGACCAGGACGATATTGTTCTTGTCATCAGAAGTGATATCAACCAGACTACCTTTGAGCTTCAGTTTACCGGGAGTTATATCCTTTCCATTCGCAGGATCCAAAACAATAAGTTTATTACTCTTTTTCACGCCCATATATAGACTATTGCTCTGAGGAGAATAGACGAGAGCCTGAAGTTTCTTATCGGCTTCATAACTCCATTTGATTTTACCCGTGTTGGCATCAATGCCATAGGCCATCTCATTCACACCGACAATAATGTCACCGTTCTTACTGAACATAGGTCCCTGGTCGATAAAGCTCGATCGGGTGGTTGAATTTCCCAGTTTGGATAACAAACCTTTTATCTCTCCCAGATCGGTCACCCAGGTTTTAGTCATGGTACGAAGGCTGAAACTCATCAGGAGCTGAGTGTTGTCCTTTGTGATTTCAAAAAGAATCATTCCCTGATCAGGCAGCAGATGATATGTCTTGATACGGTAGTTGTCATCTTTAGTGTCATAGAGCACATCGCCTGTGCTGGAATGAATGATAATACCGCGGGTTTTGCCAACGATCGGGGTATATTCAGCATAGAATAGCGGAAGGCCATCAATATTCTGATAAGTCTCCTTGATGACGCCCTTCAGTTCTTTATTCATCCAGACTTGCTTCCCGGTGTTATTATCAAGTCCCATGAGGCCTTTACCTCCGGCGGCGATGATAATGCCGTCATTTGCCTGTTCTATCCAGCCGACTTCGGCGAGGGAGGCTGTCATATCTTCTGACCAGACTTTAGTCTGGGCGTGTAAAACACTTGCAATGGAAATCAGGCAGAACGTAATGATTTTTGTTGCGTTCAACAATTGGTTTTTAAGTAACATAATAGTTTGAATTAATTAAAGTTTAGGTGTATGTTTTAAGATAACAAGTTCGATATTAGACTCTTACTGGTAAGTATTTTCTATTTAAACTAGTCGTTCCGGGATTATACTTTACGGTCAGCCCGGATAAAGAAAATAATATTATTTTTTGTCCAGCCGAGAACCTTTGTCCAATTGAAAATATAAAATTGAAGGTAACAACAAAAAGCCATACAGATAGTGGTCTGCCCGAACTAAAGTAAAAGAAGGCAAATAGTCTAAGATTCAACATCCAGCTCCACTTGCAGCAACACTCTTGTTAGCAATTCTTGCATTTTGTCGAAAGGTATTGCTATTCTTAAAAATTTCCAATATTGTAAGATGTTTTCAGGAACACCTAAATCATATCTAGTGTTCATTTTAATGACATCGTGTATATTTCCAAATTTCCGTCTACTCCAGAAACAAAAACAATTGATTTGCCATTTGGTGACCACGACGGATTGGCTTCTCTTACTTTGTTATGAGTTAGATTTTTAAAGTTAGTTCCGTCGGAATTAACGATCCAGATATCAGCCTCATTATCAAGTCCAGATACAAATAAAAGTCTCGACCCATCAGGTGACCAAATGCCTTCGGACGAATTAGGAGGGGCATTTAACTTCGACGGATTAGTTCCATCAGCATACATTGTATATAAATTGTTATCACCATCCCTGTTCGATGTAAATACTATGTATTTTCCATTTGGGCTCCATCTCGGCCCTTCATCATCTGATATATTATTTGTCAAACGAATAAAGTGACTTCCATCCGCATAGGTAGTACATATCTCATAGCTGCTATCAATTTCGCACATAAAGGCAATTTTTGATCCATCAGGAGACCATTGATGGCCTACTTCTTCTCCTTTATTTTTTGTTAATCTTTTTTGATTACTGCCATCTTTATTCATTATATACAATTTCCAATTTTGGTCATCTCTTGTTGATAAAAATATTATTTTATTTTCGTCAGGTGAAATAGAGGCTGCAGCATTATGCCCGTCGCTATCGGTCAATTGTATTTTTGCAGAACCATCAGAATTCATCATATAACAGTCTAATTTTTTATCATACAATTCATAAATAATTTTCCTGCCATCCGGAGACCATTTTGGGTGATCACTTTTAAAAGAGGAATTGGTTAACTGGCTTGTTTTTTTTGTTGCAATGTCATATAGGTAAATCTCATTGTGACCACTTCGCTCAGAATCAAATAAGATTATTTTACCATCGGGACTATAAGATGCATGAAAGTCATCACTGGGATTGACTGTGATCCTCTGCCAGGATGATCGAGTAGTTGGCTGCCCCTTTATGCCTGACACCAATGAAAGGAACAGGCATGAGAATAAAATATTTCCATTCATGAAATACTAAATTTAAATCAATACTTAGGAGTAAGTTCTTTGAATCCACATATAAAATGTTCGAGCTTTTTGCCGTGATATTATTGCATGTGTATCACTGCGTGTTCAAAGTTATTCATTGGCAATGATACACACAAAGCCAGTTGGAATATACGAAGAAAAAATCAGTGTCAAAAAGTCCGGGCGGTTGCAAAACGCCCCGACTTTTGACACTGATTATTCCTTTTGAATATGGGTATTCTGATTTTTATTACCATTCAGCATGAATTTATTTTCTGTTGCCGGGGCGTTTTGCAACCGCCCGAACAAGAGAAAAAAAGGCATGATACCATTTGAAAAATATCATAGAGACACTTCGACCCCTTAACAAGAAATTTATCAAATTACAGTTCAGGATAAATGAGTCCAAACTCTCCGAAGTACCAGCAAGCAATGTAAGAATCCGATGTTTTATGATTTAATCAGTTCAGCTTTTTTCATTCGACGCATCAACGCCATATCGTATTGCCGCTTGAAGTATATCAATGTTTATATCTTTCAGCGTTTTGAACTTAATGCAATATCCAGTCACGCTGGCCTTACCGAGTTTTTTCCCATATGCCTGGGCTAAGTATTTCTTATCTTCAATACCAAGGATATAGACAGAGATCCCGGTTGTGTTTCCACTCATACCTATTTGATAAAACTCCCTGGTTTTTCCATCAGCATATTTTATGGTCTGTAGTCCATACCCTATATTAGGATTAGAAACCGTTTTACCTTTATCGTCTTTGCCATCTAAAAACCATAATTTACATGCGGGCATGACTTGCAGAATGATGCGGTGCAACGCTTGCATGTCGCTCCGTTTTGGTTCAGGTTGACTGGTAATATACTCTTTGATTTGTCCTTCTACGTTCATATAAATATAAAATTACGGATTTCTTACTTTGCCTTTTCAATTCACGTTTTATTTTTGCCCTGTATGATTTTATTTTTCCTCCGGCAATAACTGTTAACATTCTCCCTATTTGTAATTGTCAAAATTCAGTTGGGTGGGCAAATAAAATGTCCCGTTAATATGGTGATTAAACTTGTCAATCCCTCCATCAAAATGGATACAACCAGTCGAACCATAAACAAAGCCAGTTTTAGCAATGGTGTCGTCTTTAAGGGATATGCTCACTGTAATATGGCCGGGTTTAATTAAAAGTCCACCTGCATACTTGGCCTGTTTAAGTTGTTCTTTTAATATTGTCAATTCCTTTGCTGTCAATGTATGTGTGCCACTAAAATTTGTCACTTTGATATTTACAATATTGTCTATCGGGAAAATTGAATCCAATAAATATCCTTTGTCCTGTTGTATAATGGTTGATGTTCTCTGCTGGTGAGCAAAGAGCATTGTGATGGTCAAAATACAAATGGTTATTCCTATTGCTTTCATTGCATTATCGGTTTAATTTTTCATTATCATAACAATGGCATTCAGGTCATGAGGTGGTCTGAAATGGCCATTAATGTCTGTCCTGCTTTCGACTAACCAACTCTCGGCCAAATACTGATTTGTAAAAGGTAAATGCTTCTTCGGCATTTCCGTTGAAGTTGATGTGAGGGTTAATAAGTGCCATAATTTATTTTGATTTTTAATTTTAAGCTTACTCTATTCGGTTTTCAGCATCCCCGTTACCATGGATTTTGTAAATTGGCCTTCTATTGTCATTGCGATAAAGTTGTCAATAATTCTTCCAGATTTTTCATTGACATCGTATATCCTTCCTTGAAGCCCATTTCAATCATCTTCTCTAAACGGGCAAGGGATTCATTGTAAATAGTGATACTAACTTTTGTCTTTCCGTTTTGTTCAGTGAAATTATACTCCCATTCAGAACCCGGCAATTCAGGATTTTCATCTTTGTCTGCAAAAGCATTATACATTTTAAAATTGCTTTTGGGCGTAATGGAAGTATATTCCTGAATTACCCAACGCTCCTGTCCTTCCGGGCTTACCATTGCATAAAATCTTTTACCTCCAACTTTGAAGTCCTGGTATTTTGTTTTAGATGAGAAGGGCTTCGGAGCAATCCATTGG
The DNA here is from genome assembly GCA_049289835.1 of Saprospiraceae bacterium. Classification (GTDB taxonomy): domain Bacteria; phylum Bacteroidota; class Bacteroidia; order Chitinophagales; family Saprospiraceae; genus Opimibacter. The sequence continues at coordinate 6,600 of JBATMM010000002.1, forward strand.
TCAAGTAGTTCATAATTAGTAAAAGCATCCCATACCAACGAAAGTTCGGCATCAAATTCCCTGTTTATGGTTACTGTTTTTGTTGTTTTGTCAACGATAAAGTCAAATAGCAAATCATTTTTCATTTTTTCTGTTTTTTAAGAGTTGATAATACGTTGTCCAATTGATTGAATTGGGTCTCCCAATTTTTTCTGAATTGGCCTACCCAATTGTCTATTTCTTTCATTTTTTTTGGATTAAAGTGATAATAAATTTCTCTGCCAGACGGTTCAGGTTTAATCAATTCGCATTCCTGTAATACCTTAATATGTTTTGATACTGCTTGCCGGCTCATATCAAATTTTTCCGCCATGGCATTTGGCGTTAACGCCTGAATAGCAACTAAAGTTAAAATAGCCCTGCGTGTTGGGTCAGCTATGGCTTGAAATATGTCTTGTTTCATTTTTCATCATTTAATTACGCAACTTTAAGGTTGCAAATATATACGCAATATTTGGGTTGCGCAATTTTATTTACATTTTTTTTATCGGCCTGAAATGTCGAATAGTTTGTCTGGGAATTTGGGTCGCCCTACAATGATGTCTATGGTTTCGCTGCCAGAATTGTGGTAGAAAAGATTATAAATGCTACCAGGCTGACTCATTATGAATAACAACTGATGAAACTCATGGCTCGTCATGACAACTATCACAGGTACTGACTGTTGTAAAGAATAGTTTTACCTAGCCATTATGTTTAACTCATATAAATATTAAATAATGAAAGCATTAGTTTATCACGGACCCGGAAAAAAGGAATGGGAAGAAAAACCAAAACCAGTCATACAAAAGCCAACTGACGCTATTGTAAAAATATATAAAACAACCATATGCGGCACAGACTTACATATTATGAAAGGAGATGTTCCTGCAGTCACTGATGGCAGGATCATCGGCCACGAAGGTGTGGGTGTTATAGAGGAAGCAGGTAGTGCTGTAAGTAACTTCAAAAAGGGTGACCATGTGCTTATTTCATGTATCACATCGTGCGGCAAATGTGAATATTGTAAGAAGGGTATGTATTCGCATTGCTCAGATGGCGGATGGATATTGGGTCATATGATAGATGGTACGCAGGCCGAATATGTAAGGATACCTCATGCAGATAACAGCCTTTATCTTATTCCTGCCGGCTCGGATGAGGAAGCGCTTGTAATGCTGAGCGATATTTTACCTACCGGTTTTGAATGTGGTGTTTTGAATGGCCAGGTAAAACCGGGCGATACTGTTGCTATTGTGGGTTCCGGGCCCATTGGTATGGCTGTATTACTTACCGCTCAGTTCTATACTCCGGCTGAAATTATCATGATAGACGTAGACGATAACCGCCTAGCTGTTTCAAAAACCTTTGGCGCCACTCAGACCATTAACAGCAGTGATGGAAAAGCAGTGGAAAAAATAATGAAACTCACCAATGGCAAAGGAGTAGATGTAGCCATCGAAGCAGTGGGTATACCAGCTACATTTGAGATGTGTGAATCCATTATTGGTGCCGGCGGCCATATTGCCAATATAGGTGTTCATGGCAAGAGTGTGAGTCTGCATCTTGAAACATTGTGGTCGAAAAACATAACCATCACCACCCGCCTTGTAGATACCGTGACCACACCAATGCTATTTAAAACCGTTCAGTCTAAAAAAATTCAGCCTAACCAACTGATTACCCATCATTTTAAACTCAACGAGATCATTAAAGCATATGATACATTTGGAAACGCGGCTGAAGAAAAAGCGTTGAAAGTGATACTGACTAATGAGTGAGGGTGTTACTATCAAATTAATGTAACCGCCAGGATGGCAACAATCAGTTGTACCACCCGTTAAATATTAATCAGAATAGAAAGTGCGAATACATTTGTTGAAATCCTTTTCGAGATCTCCATTGCTTTTGATAAGCATAGGAGAAGTCAGCAGAAGCCATAGTATCCCGCCGTAAGGCTGGATAAGGGCTGAACGTTAAGTTGTCTTGTTAGCGGTTCGTTGTTTTCTCCAATGCTAGAATGTCTTCGTTACCAAGGAATTTCTCCTGTATCTAGATTATTTTCTTCACTAAAAAAATTTCCAGTAGGCCCGTCATTGTCAATTAAAGCATACTTTAAAATTCTTTTTCCCGCATCTTCTACGCTTCCGGGTCCCCGATGCCCGTTGAAATCCGTTTTTGTATATCCCGGGCAAACAGCATTTATTTTGAAGTTACTATTTTTCAGTTCATATGCTAAAACAACAGTGTACATATTCATTGCTGATTTTGAAGAAAGATAAACAGCTCCTTTGTAGTCGTAATACTTGTATGAAGGGTCGCTGTGCAAGGTAAGTGAACCTTGACTTGAACTTACATTTACAATACGAGGTTCAGAAGATTTTTTCAATAAATCAATAAATGCCTGAGTAACTCTTACAACGCCATAAACATTTGCATCGTAGGCAGCTTTGAACTGTTCTATGGTTGTGTCAAGTGCACCCTGTGGATAGCCACCGTAAATACCAGCGTTATTGACAAGTATATCCAACGTTTTTGTTTTCTTACCTATTTCTGTACGGGCATTTTTTACAGATTCATCATCTGTGATGTCAAGCTGAATAGCCTCTACATTGCTTAGTCCCTCTGCCAATAAATTATTCACGGCTGCTATACCGTTTTCTAAATTGCGACTGCCGAGGTAAACATAAATCCCTTTTTGAGCAAGTTGCCGTGCAACTTCAAAGCCAATGCTTTTGTTAGCTCCTGTTACTAATGCTGATTTCATTTTTTTTATTTAAATTAATGAAGCAAAAGTAGATAGCTGAAAAACACAGGAGATGGACAAATCAATTTATTGTCTTCACGAATCTTGCTGAGCTTCTAAAAACTCACTTACGCTTTTTCCCGTACATTTTTTAAAAAATCTTGAAAAATAATCAGGGTCATTAAAGCCCAATTCGTAAGCTAATTCTTTTACAGAAAGGGGAGAGTACAGCAATTTTCGCTGTGCTTCAATCATTAATCGGTTGGTAAAAAAATCTTTAGGCGAAACTCCCGAATATTCTTTTACAATTCTGTATAAGCTGTTTGTGGTTAAGGCCAATTTTTCGGCTATTGCATTTACTGAAGGTTGCTTCGTAAGATGAGTTTCAACCACTAATTTGAATTCAATAAACTTTGATAGATTGGTATTTAGAATATTTATTGGCGTTGTGTATTTGAAATAAGCACTATTTAATTCTGCTAATAGAGAGTTCAAGTAAGCTAATGTTATTTCTGTGTCGGTAGGATGTTCGTCTATATGAAGTATTTGATTTAAAATTTCAAAAACTTTTCTCACTCTCTCCCTTGTAGTATTGTCAAAAATTATAGTCTGAGAGTTTAAAGGATTAACTAAAAAAGGAAATTGTTGTGGTAACAATGCCAATGTGTTTTCATCAAATAGTACTTTGAAATATTTAAGGTTGGCTATTTTAGATGGAGGTACAAATACTTGATTAGGCATTGCAAAAAGCAAATGACCGTCAGTAAGAGTGATGTCTTGTAAATCTAAATTGTAAGTAATAGAACCGCTGTCAATCAGCACTATAAAATAAGAAGTCAGCCTACGAGGTTGTAAGAGCTTTTGCTGCATATCAGCAGAAGGATAAGGATTGCTGTTTGAGACAATCTTTATACTCAACTTGTCGTTTTGTACACTCTCAAATTTTTCGTTTCTATCTTGCATTTTATCTGTTCAGAGTTAGTAGGGTGTCGCTTTACAATGATCGCTCACGTTTTGCAGATTTGCGATGGGCGGGCTTTTCAGCACAAATGTTCATTCGGAGTACTGCACTTTCTTTAACCACAAAACTTTATGCGGAGCACGCCACTCCGCCTATTGCAAATGTGCTGTTATGCGTTCGCCTTATAGTCCGTATCATTTTAAATCCCGGTCAAATTGTTCCATAAAACTAATCTTCCCTTCTTTGTTAAGTAACCATACTTGCTGATATTTTACTCTATGCTTAACATTGTCTTTGTCCGTATATTCGTCAATTGCCCACACTAGCACCCAATCATCACCTTTATCCGTACTTTTAACAGACATCACAACATCTAATTCGGTTTTAAAGGAAGTGAATGAAGTTCTGTACAATTTAATTGCAGCTAGTACACTATCACGATTGGCTTTAAGTTTGAGTTTAGGCATATCAATGGTTACTTTGTCGGCAAAGATGCCTTTTGAATTTTCTATGGTATTGTTCTCAAAATTTTTACAAAAATTCAATACCATTTTCCCTTTTTCAGGGTCAATAAATTTAAATTTTGCAGAGTAAGCCATAGGAAAAGGATAATCCATATCTTTCTGTCCAAGGTTTTTTTCTTCAGAAATTGTGTCAGTAGGTGTTTTGGTTGTCTGTGCATTGCTATAAGTGAAAGCAAGTAGAAGCAATGTGAAAGGAATTAATTTCATTCTATTTTTTTTATTTTTACTTTGTTTAAATTCAAGTTATTATTTTTTGTGATTGTTTCGGTGTCGCTCTAAGGTGGAACATAACTTATTTGTAACTCTGATATTATCACGCGTATAACTACAAAATCCGTATGATAACCCTGATAAACTTCATATTTAACAAAGATACACTTTCCCAAAAGTTCCTTCACGCAGGCACGGATTCTATCTACTTACAAACAAGGCTAACGGTAGTGGCGACTCAATGCACAAATCTTCCAGGCTTCGGTAATCTGCTTTATGGTAAAAACCTGTTGGCGAATTCAAAACCAATCTTTGACTTATAGTTAAAGTTATGAGACTCACTTGCTCTATTGGACAAGTTTCCGAACAGATAAGTCTTCATCAATGTCTTCCCAATGGATACCTATACCATTGCCAATAAGTCGCCAATTATTCTGAAGTGGAAAAACTCAATCGGAATTTCTGAGCTGTTCGATGCGCGATTTCAACAATGCATTGATCTCTTCCAGCTGCCGGATCTCTTCCTGTTGTTCCTGCATTGCCTTCACCAATGGTACCACAAATTGAGAATAGCGCAGGCCATACATATCGTCTGCATTCTTTGGAGTATCGATACCACTGAAATCAAAGCCGATGTGCTGAGCTGCTTTTTCAACATCCTGGGCGATAAATCCCGTACGCGTCATTTGTTTCGCCTGTTCGATTGCATCGCTATTGCTGAGATCTTCAGTACCCAGATCATGATGTAATTTTTCGATGTCGAGTTGATAAGTTACAGGTTCAAGAAGCATGATGAACTCGAGCCCTGGGATGTCGCTTTGGACATCAGTTTTGTAACGACCATCACTTACATTGGACCAGTTTTGGTATCCACCGATGCTCGCTGTAGTTGTTGTTCCGAAACGTATTTGATTGGAGGCTGTTACCTCTGCATTGTGCCCGATGGCTGTGCTTCGGAAATAACCTGCAGCATTCGCATCTGCAAAGGCCCCTGCAAATGTGTTGTTGTTTCCCAAATCGAAACCATCGCCTGTATTTCTACCGATCGCGGTATTGCCTTCTGTGATAGTTGTATTGAGCATGGCGTTATGGCCAATAGCGACATTGAAATCACCGGTCGTGTTCCCATTCCCTGCCTGATTGCCGAGAAAGGAATTGTTGTTACCTGTTGTTGTCAGTTGCCCTGCTCCGGAGCCAACCGCAGTGTTTTGTCCTGGACCGGAGGCAAGATTCCTCAGGGCTGATTCACCGATAGCGACATTGTGATCCGAAGAAACATTCGAATTCAATGCGAAAGTGCCAATGGCAACATTGTATGCACCATTCGTTGTTGCTTTCGATGCTCTTTCGCCGATCGCAATATTGTGGGTGCCGGCGAGGCAGTCGTGCAATGCATGATCCCCGATTGCTACATTGTTGCTGCCGCTTGTGTTCTCTTCGAGAGCATTTTGGCCGATCGCGATATTTTCTTCACCACCATTGATTCGTTTGAGCGGACCATGACCTATTGCGATATTATGGGACCCATCGCTTGCATATTTACCGGCAGCATACCCCATAAAGATGCTGTTCACATTTCCATTGCCATAAGCAACAGCACGATGACCGATCACTGTATTGCGATTTCCCGTGAGATGGCTGTACATGGCAGAGTCACCGATGGCAATATTTTCGCTTGCTGTAGCAGAGGAGGCCAATGCAAGATTTCCGATTGCGATATTATGTTCGCCAGTAGTGTTGGAATACAGCGCAGCAAATCCAAGCACAGTGTTATAGCTACCGGTTGTATTCCTATATCCGCTCAGGCCTCCTACAAATGTGTTGAGAATACCCGTGGTCGTATGCCTGCCCGAACGGATGCCAATCGCGACATTCCTTGCATTGCCACTTCCGTTGAATGCATAGAGGGCAGAGTCACCGATCGCGACCATATTATTTCCGGTGAGATTGGATTGCAGTGCAGAAGCTCCCATCGCGACATTACGTTCGCCTGTAGTGTTATTCTTTCCGGCTTCATAGCCTAGATATGTGTTGCGTAAAGAAGGGTGAATAATTCCGGAGAAGACATTGTTTGTCCGAAAAGTCAGGGGCATGTTATTTGTTGTGCCGATAAAGTCATTTGCAGTCACAGCATTTCCCTCGCGCTGCCATGCCTCGCTAGTAATTGTTTGCCAGCCGTCGATCACATTCTTATAAAACATGTATTCATTCAGGGAGAGATTATACACAAATAATCCTGTGACAGGTGATGAAATAGCATTGATTTGAGAAGTGGTCATCCGAGGTACAAGTAAACCTTTCGTCGTACTGCTGATATCGAGAATAGAAGAGATGTTTGGTGTTGCTCCTGTCGCGTTGATCGATACAGATTGTGCGGATGCTGTATGGAATGCCACACACAAACAAAGAACGATTATAATGTTTGCTTTCATGATAGCGGCATTATTTCTTTAAAAATTCTTCCAGCCTTCGCAGCATTTCCAGCGATTGTGCTTTGAGTGATTCGATTTCATATTGCTGTTCCTGCACCGCTTTTACAAGCGGCACAACAAATTCTTCATAGCGCAATCCATACATATCAGATTTATTTTTCGGTGCGTCGACTCCACTGAAGACAAAGTGTATCTGCTGTGCGGCCTGCTCTACTTCCTGGGCAATAAAACCTGTACTACGTGTATGCATCCGGGCCAGCGAAAGTTGCTGTGCTTCGATCCGGTCTTCAATAACAAGACGCTCAATCAGTGATGCATGATTCAATGTATAGGTCACCGGATTCAATGCCATGATAAAGTCGACCCCTGGTACATTGTGTTTGATCCCTTGTTTGTAGCGACCATCGCTGATATTGCTCCAGGCCTGCGTTCCTCCGATGCTGGTTGAAAAAAGCCAGCCCATCCGCACCTGGTTTGATGCAGTTATTGCAGTATTATAGCCGAGTGCCGTGCTCGAATTATAAGAGGGCGCATCTGCATCCGTAAATGATCCGATGAGTGTGCAGTTATTTCCGAAATTAAAGGCATCTCCGGCCTCATGGCCAAATGCAGTCATTCCGATCGCGGTTGTCGATTCCCGCATGGATTGTTGACCGACTGCCACACAATAACTACCTGTAGTATTTAATGATGCTGCTTCTCTTCCGAAAAAGGTATTGAATTCTCCTGTCGTGGTGGAGTATCCGGCGAGCGATCCGGCTGCTGTATTATGTCCACTGCCAGATTCAATATCGAACAGGCATGAGTCGCCAATAGCAACATTATATGAAGGTGTTTCATCATAGTTTCCATCCAGGGCGTTATCGCCGATAGCGACATTGAAGCTGCCTCCGCCGTTGTGCCATCCCGAATGATAACCGATAGCTATATTGTTGACTCCTGTTTCGTCAAAGCTCTGTCCCAATGCATCATCGCCGATCCCGATATTCTGAGATCCAAACTCATTCTCCCGTAAAGCAAATTGCCCAATAGCAATGCAGTGATCGCTTCCCAACTGATCAATCAGGGCATATTCTCCTATGGCAATATTATAAGAACCATTATCAGAATTACGGCCGGCTTCATTACCAAAAAAAACACTTGCGAAGTTGTAACTACCCTGATGTACAGCTTTGAAACCTACACAGGTATTCTCATTAGCATTGTGGTCATACATCATTATACGTGGACCAATCGCCACATTGTCATTCGACAGGTAACTGTGATAACGTAGTGAATAGGCACCAAGGGCAATATTGCGATCGCCATCTGTGCCGAGGTACAAAGCAGCGGTGCCTAAACCAATGTTCCCGGTTCCAATTTCATTCGTATACCCTGCTGCCCCGCCGATAAATGTGTTTAACAGTCCCGTTGTATGCTTGCCAGCAGTTGCCCCGATCGCAATATTGTTTGTAAATGAAGGCGTGTTCACGTGGCTGTAAAAAGCGGAATCACCGATCGCTATATTTGAGCTTGTAAAAAGACTTTGTTGAAGAGTGGATGTGCCAAGAGCAATGTTTTTCGTTCCACTGACCAACGAGATGGCGCTCTTATAGCCCAGGCAGACAGTTTTAGTCGCTGGCTCAATTCTTCCCGATATTATATTGTTTGTCTTGAAGATCAGCATCTCCAGGTCAGTGGTGCCCAGGAAACTGGTTGTTGCACTTGTGTTGCCATTTCCATCGAGGGACCAGAGATCAGCTTGCATTGACTGCCAGTTTGGAGCACCGGTCGTGCCTCTATTTGTGAAAATGTGAGACAATGTTGTATTGAAGATCATCAGTCCCTTCGCAGGAGTAGAGAGGCTGGTCATTTGAGAGATGGTCATGCGCGGCATGAGAAACCCTTTCGTAGTACTCGACAGCTCGAGGATCGCTGATGTATCGGGTGTTAACACACTTCCGCTAATGCCCACAGATTGGCCAACACAGCAAATCGTGTTGAGCATTATCAGAAAGATGCTGCAAAGAATATGTTTTATCGTGTGATACATTTCAGGAAATGGGGCTTATTCGTTTATGATTTTTTCAAGCTGCTTCAGAAGCTCTGCATTTTCTATTTTCAACTTATCTATCTGTAATTGTTGCTCCTGCACTGCCTTCACGAGCGGTACGACAAATTCGGCATACCGCAATCCATAAATATCATTAGGATGTTGTGGCGCATCGATACCACTGAAATCAAAGTTGATTTGCGATGCGGCGTCTTCCACTTGCTGGGCTATGAATCCACAACTTCGTTTAGACGCGAAATCTTCGTCTGTTTTTCAAAATCGTGTATTCAATTTATTTATATCAAGCTTGTACGATACTGGCTTCAGCATTTTGATAAATTCGAGTCCGGGTACATTTTGCCGGATGTCATTTTTATATCGTCCATCACTGATATTGGACCAGGCCTGGTAACCTCCGATGCTGTTTGTAGATGTGAAGCCTACACGTACCTGGTTAGTGGCAGTGATCGTGGCATTATATCCGATTGCTACAGAACTGCCCCATCCGGCAGCATCGGCATTCGAGAAAGCTCCGAGAAATGTATTGTGGCTACCATTTACAAAAGCGGAACCGGCGCGACGGCCTGCAGCGGTATTGCCATCCCCTGTTGTCGAGGCGAACA
>JBATMM010000003.1:0-1886 GCA_049289835.1 Saprospiraceae bacterium
TACCCGATGGAATCGTGTGGAGTACAGTCTTCTTACCATCAATCCAGATTGTATGACCGGCATTCGGACCTCCCTGGAACCTGCAGACTAATTGATATTGATCCGCGAGATAATCCACAATCTTTCCTTTGCCTTCATCGCCCCATTGAAGGCCTAACAATACATCTACAGCCATGAATAAAATCGGTTAAAACGTTAAAAGGGTAAGCGGTTAAATGGTTAACAGATAAACAGTTAAACACCTGGCATTACTCCAAATTTGTCAATCTTAATGATGATAAAAAAAACAAAGGGCTCACGGCCCAAGGGGATAAAGATAAAAAGTTGTGAGGGTTTCTAAGTGTAAATGTCAGAGTGTTTAGTGGCGATTTATATCCACACGGACGGAAATAGCAAATACACGAAAGCCAAAGGGTGCGGAAAACCACGACCTCTGGCCTTGTTTATTCGGTGACGTAATCTGATTTAATTACCCATCTGGTTTATTCAATTGCATAGCCAATCAGACGCGCGTCTCTTCCAAATCTGAAAGGAAAATTTAAAGAACCGTAATATTAAAGCGGGAGGAAAATTCAACGCCAAATACGGTATCCTTTGCAAAAAGATCTAATAAATGAGTACCAGGTGACAGAGGCTTGATCACTATGTAGAATCCTTGTTCCATAGTTTTCAGTTCTCCGCCCGGATAGCATAATAATAAACAATGTTGGAGTTCCACATTTGGTGTAAGATTGAACATCTCTGTTTGATAACGATAGTTCTTTACATTTTCTACTTCTTTTCCATCCAGCTTAACGAAATCAATGTCAACCCCATCTATGATAGTTGTGACCGTTTGGGATAGAAAAGATTGAGGGTCCTGGCCTGATTGAATTTGAAAATTATTGTTAATGCACGTAGGAACGGAATACAGAATACTGACTATCGGAACAAAAATGGATTGATCCTCATGAATGGTGACATCTGCAGTTCCATGAGTAAATACTGTTCCGTTTAAGAACACCATTGATTGATTCTGTCCTGGTATTGTGATTGCCTCAAGAGTAGTTACCTCTTCACAGCTTCTGCTCATACTGAATAGCTCCCATTCCTTTATCCATTTATTTACGGGCAAGCCTAAAGGGCTTTCATTTTTCTTGTATAGCCTGGCATCTTCTACAGGTTCTGGAGTAGGTTTGTCATCCTTATTGCAGGCATGCAGGCTTAAACATATTGATCCTAATGAAAGGATGAAAACCAGAATTTTTAGATTTTGTATCATTTTATTTAATTTTTAGTTATTAATTAATTCGTTCAGCGTGTTTTTAGTTTTTATCATTCTATATGAATGTGCAGAAGTGAGTTGCTTTTCATTCCTGGGGTATCAATGGTTTCATTGAGTTTCACCCCAGGCGTGGATTTTAGTAGATTCATCAGGGGGCTTCTATTTGTATTTATGTTTATCGTTTGCATGAATATTGAATTAATCAGGAAATACTAAAAGCAGTACCAATTACATATTAACTATCTAACCTTTTACCTTAATTTTTAATATCAACATTTCCAATTATGGTTAAACTTCCCGGGTTGATAAGCGTCATACATCTGTGTATTCCATTTTGAAAATTATTTTGGAGGACAGCATTGTTGAGGGTTAAATTTCCTTTCACAAAAATGGCCCCACCATTAGTGACCGCTGTCGCATTTTTTAGAGATAGGTTCTTTATGGTGAAATTCTTTCCTGAGAGAAGATTGAAAATCCTTGAAGTATTGTTACCTGACACGGTTAAATTACTAGCTCCTGGTCCGGAAAGTGTCAGGTTTTTACTGATCACAATTTCTCCCGTCATCAGGGTGATTTGGCTTATGGGTGGAAGTGAGAAAGTAATAATCGCATTGTCAGAAGC
>JBATMM010000004.1:0-9921 GCA_049289835.1 Saprospiraceae bacterium
TCCTTCAGTCTGAGCGGTACAAACCGAGGATACAAATAGGAAACAGGCAAATGCGAATATTTTCATAAGTGTGAAGACTATAGTTTTGAGGATTCTGATATACTAAAAAATAATAGTACGAAGCATCCTGATATGATCAGTGATAACATCGCTTAAGTCCTCAAAAGAATATACAGAAAGCAATTTCAGACATGATAGAATGTCTTTATTCCTCTCCACTACTCCATTGATCCGGATCATCCACAGGATTCGGCAATCTCCCTTCAAGCCACTTCGCAAGCGCATCAGGTGTGAAGTCTTTGTCTTTTGTTTCAATCACCCAGGATAAAAATTCATCAGGTCCACCATTGAGATAAGGCGGTGGTGACACCGGATAAAAAACAGCCGGCAATTTTTCTGTCAATGACAAATTGTTGATGACACTTCCCATCTCTTGTACAACCTGCCAGGCTAAATCATGATGGATATCAATGTGAAATTTGACGGACCACATTCCATCCACTTCAGAGTCAGCATGAACGGGACCATCAACAGAAGGGATCTTTGAAAGAAAATCAGTCAGCATATTTATTTTATTCTTAACCATATTCGATTAAATTAATTTCGAATTTTCATTGCCGTAAAAAGGGGAAATATATCCTCATGAGTAGTTCCGAATTTTGTTAAGCTAAGTTTTACAATGATATGTTTGTGTCCACAAGAATGCACAATATTCAAAATAATAGAAACAATCTATGTTAAATAAAATAAAAAAACCTGTACGATTAGGTTGGCCCTTAACAGTACAGGTAATTGATAGTGATATGTCAAGGATTATTTTAGTCGTTGTTGTGCGGCCATGGCATGATCAAGATGAGAATGTAATCCGGGCAACATAGATTGTGCCCAGTTTTTAATTTCCACATCCGTGCAGCTGGAAGAAGCTTTTTCAAACAGATCGATGGCATCTGTATGCCCGTTGACCATTAAAGCCGTATATGCTTTGTCAAAATCGAGACCATTCTTTTCATTCAATTTATTGTAGGCTTCTTTAGAATCCTCCGTTGGCACAGTAGGAATATTAATATATTTTCTATTCGCCATTGCAGTAAGATCAGCCATAGCTTTACCGTGATCAGTTTCCATCATCTTTCCCAATTCTTTAACATCATTTGTCATTCCTTTTTGTTGAGCCAGTTGTCCCATTCGGACTTCTTCTCCACTAATCTCTGCGGCTTTGACCATAAACATTGCATCTTTCTCATCTTTTGGATTATCCATCTTCGCATTGTTTACATCTTCAGCCAATTTCTCTGCATCAACAGGCTTGGTGCTATTTTGACAGGAAATCACAGTGATCAATATCCCGCAAATGATAAGGAATATGGTTGTTTTGATATGCCCTAGAGTAGTCATGTTTTAAATTATTAGTTGAACGATGCGTCAAAGATGGTCGTATAATCATCCTAATACCTTACAGAAATCTGTAAAAATGTTATATAATTCCTATAAAAATGGACGAATAGGATTCAGTGTTGATTACAATTCCCGGATCCAGATATTCCTATAGCTGACAGCGCAATTGTGATCCTGCAGCATTATTGGTTCTTTGTCATTATGCTTTTTGTATGTTGGTTGACCGATATACACAGTGCCTCCTTTCAATTCTACATTATTTTGAATCAGGACACCATTTTGCAAAACTGTAAACTTTGCAGGGAAAACAACCATGTCATTTGCATCAAATTCGGGAGCTGTGAAAATGACATCATATGTTTGCCATTCACCAGGGGGTTTACACGCATTGACCAGGGGAATGTATTGTTTGTAAATACTTCCGGCTTGTCCATTACTATAGGTTACATTATTATAACTGTCAAGAACTTGCAGTTCATATTGTCCCATCAGGAAAATACCACTATTGCCACGATTTTGTCCGCTATCCATAACCTCTTGCGGTGAGCGCCATTCTATATGCAACTGGCAACTACCAAATGCTTGTTTGGTGTGAATGCTTCCACTTCCTTTTTCTACGGTAAAAGCATTATCCGTCACTTGCCATTTAGGTTCCTCCCGTTTGTCAGAAGTCCATTTAGAAAGGTCTTTCCCATCAAATAAAACAATAGCATCGGAAGGTGCATCTCGCGACATCGCGCCGGGAGTGATCACCTTAGGAACCGGATTCCATACTTCGGTGGCTTTCGGATCCCCATCCTGGGCATAGCTTTCAATAGAAAAAAAGATAGCGAAACTAAAAAGAAGAAATAAAATTTTCATGGCTATTCTCGTTTGTTGAAATTTTAAAATTTAAATATACGGCAGCTAAAGATTTTTGCAAAATCCCACCATATTTTACTTTGATATTCGATATTTAATCCGTTATCCTTTTTCATTCTTTGTTATTCATATTTTTCATTTTTTATTATTTGCTTTTCACTCACTTTATCTTATGGGTATATTTATTATATAAAAACGAAATGATGAGGAGCAGGATTCCCAGGACAACAAAAACAATGGTCTTTGATATTGTGCTCAATTCAAGAATATCGTAGAAAAACAACTTGAGCAATGTGGCCGCAAATAATACAATCGCGGCTATGCGAAGATGCTTTTTGTCTTTCCAAATGCCGAGGATAACAAGGATCAGCGAGCATACACCCCAGAGAATGCTCAGGATCAGTTTGTAGGATTGTGTGGATTTCAGGATGTCCATCCAGGACAGCAATTCGCTGGTGGCAATCCAGATGATCGTCATGGCGAGGATCAATTCAAAAAAGATTTTCAATTTTGGATAGGAAGGACTTTCAGCGAAAGTGGTAATAAACCGATGAAGACTAAACAAAAATAATCCCGCAAAGACCATCGAAATATACCTGATCGTCACATTAAATCCTGAATGCTGATAATATTCAGAAAGCGTCTGATTCAGGTAGTCTTCACGAAGTTCGCTGAGGATATATAAGCCGAGCGTTAGAAATGAAATCAATACGATGATCCCCAGGCTCAGCAGTATCCATCGCACAGTGATATTGCTGAACATCTTTCGTTTCAGGTAAAACAAAACAGAGAAAAACAACAACGAATAATTGATCATCCAGGTAATTCTGAAATTGTTGAGATCCTCATTCCAGATGTTGTGGCTGTAATCATCACCCGGAGTTGTAATCTCTTTGACAGAAGAGGAATACAACTGCTGGAAGTAAAATGAGATTTCCATTCGTATGGCGAAGTAAAGCACAACCAGCAATAGAGTCGGAAGAATGAAATCCAGCATTTTCCCCAGCTGCTTCGATGGATAGATCTCCGTTTTATATTTTACATCCTCATTGATCTGTGTAATAAAGAAAAATGCGCCTATAAATAAAACAGAGGTGAGGAAATTGATATTGATAAATGGTGTCACCGCAGTTGTGACGATATGCGATTCATACACATCATAGAGGGTCATCCAATCCGAAAGCAAACTGAAAAATGCCAGGGCCATCAATGCAAATGAAAGACGTTCATACATCGGTACACCTTTCGTTCTTCCGATCCAGAATAGCATGGCTGCTTCGCCTGTCCATAATAGTGTCACCCAGTTGCCATCAAGCTGCACAGGTACTGCGATTGTAATAAATATCAGGAACAATCCAGCCACCAGAAAAAACAAGTTTCTATCCGCAAGTTTTTGGCTATAGATGAGTGAAGCTATCAGAAAATGAATGACCGCATTGCACAATGTAAATAATCCCAGGAGTTGACTGTTGTACTCCGTATCATTCAACATATAATATCCTATACCATAAAAAATAAATGAATTGGTGAGCAGGATGACAATATCCCCGAATTCAAATTTTTCTTTTTTGATCAGCTTATAGGCCAGGAATATGAAATAGAATGTAAAAAAGAAGATGGTCAGAAATATGAATGCTAATGAAAAATGCAGGGCCGGATCATAGTCTGTGAAAAACCAACCTAAGAAAATAATCCATGTCAGGATGAATGAGGAGTAATAAAGTATTTTCCAATATTTCTTTATCGCAATAAACAGGATGCCGATGTTGATTATCGCCATGTAGGAAAAAAGAATTTCAGCATTTCCGGACCCTTCACTGAGCAAAAAAGGAACAGCATAAGCACCTACAAGCCCGATGATCGCTATCACCTGGCTGTTGTATTTAATCGCCGTCACTACTGTAAATACCGTAAACAAAACCATCAGGGCAAACGCAGCAACCATTGGCATCAAACCATAAAAACTATAGGCAGCATAGGTGATAAAATACATGATCGCTATCGCACCACTCTCAAGTACTGCACTGAAGTTTTCATAATTCTTTCTGAGCCTCATCCCGATACCCATCAATCCGAGTCCCATCATGTAACCCAGAATAATCCTTGTCAATGGACTGATCAGATCATGATCGATGGAATATTTAGCACCTATCGCCACACCGATGACCGTGATCGCAATACCAATTTTATTGATAAGATTTTCACCGATGAATTTTTCGAGATCTGATTTTTTGGCTGGCGTTCTATTGATTTGAGTGAGGGGAGCTATTGGTTCTTCAACTATGGGTTTTACCACATTTGAAAAAGGAATCGGAGGTGGAAGGTTTTCTTTTCTTTGTTCGGTGATCGGTGTCACATAAGTTTCTTCGATGACGGGTTGGGTCGTTTCTTCTTTCGTGATGCTCTCGTCATCTGTCTTCAGCTTTATGATTTGTGTCCGAAGCTCATTGATCTCCTTTGAAAAATCATCTTGTCTTTTTAATAAAGCATCGATCTTTTCAAGGAGCTCATTGATGTGGGGAGCATTTTCGGACATAGGGAGCAGGTTTTCGTTGGTCTTTGTGATCAAAGTTAACGAAAAGTGAGTATCGAGCAAGGCAAAGATCCCACTTATGCTCTTATGTTCTTCAGTGGTAAAAATTTGAACCACTTAAGACACTGAGTTCACTTAGGAAAAACACTTAGAAAGTGATTTCTAAGTGTCTCCTTATGTGGTCTTATGTTTCTAAGTGGTTCAAAAAGGAGGACGCAGATGGTTGCTGAGCTGCGGTTACTGAGCTGTAGCAAAAGGATGTGTGATGCAAGTCGAAGTATAGCACATGGTTGTGTATAGCAAGTCGAAGTATCTGTTATGAAAAATTAAGATCTATTAAGATTTGATTCTCGTAGTTCATTAATTTCTCTTTATTTATTCCTTTTGCTTATTGCCAATTGCTTATTGCTTATTACCTAAAACTCCTCATCACCCTGATCCTCATCCAGGTCATGGTGCTTATCACCGCCTATGCTGTAAAAATTATTTTCTTCATCTTCATTACCTATATCTTCTCCGTCATCGTCCAGTTCTGATCCGGGTACATCGAGATCATCTCTGATGATGTCACGGCTAAAATCCAATTCTTCTACTTCATCGTCATCCATCAGATCGGGACCTTCGTCTTTTATTTTATCCATGTCATCAGGGTCGATGTCTTTTTCCTCATGAGCTCTCTTATAGATATCATCCTTATCCGGGTACAGTGGATATCCTTTAGGCTCATCCTTTTCATTTTTGGCTGCATCGTTGGCAGAAGGCTTAGAAGTTTCTTTCTTTTTCATGGTTATGTGGTTAGTCAGTGAGAATCTAAAACACAAAGATGAAGGACTTTTCCTCAATTTGTGGTACATAAATACTAAAAAGATTTTTACAATTTCTGCATAGCACAATATTCTTATATGTGAATAATGTAACCTTTCTCCAGAATTGTATAAAGTATTTCATCTAAAAAAACTCACTTTTACAATAAGGGATCGGTGTACTTCACCGCTGGCATCAGGATTACGGAGGATCAGAAGCAAGGCCTCTATTCTATAGAATCCAATGCCAGGTTTATTAAAATGCTGTCAACTTTAAAAGTTAAGATAGCATTTCAGCAAATGATTTGTATTTCATAAATATGAATGCAAATAGTATTCGAAGCCTGAATTTCCCTCTACACACTTCGACAATCCAAATTTGAATCTTCACTCCGTGCGTTTCTACGATGTAGTAACGATTATGGTAGGATAAATATTTGTGTTCCCTCTACAAGCAACCAACTAAAATTAAATAGGAGTTTTTAATTCCCATTGCTTTTTACTGCATCACGCGTGATGCCCTAAAAATATTTATTTATTTAAAATAAAATTTAATCAACCTTATCATGAATAGACTTATTATACTCATATTGACGGTCTCCGGACTTTTCCTACCAGGAATTACAATCGCACAGGTCGGCATAGGCACCACCACACCTGATCCTTCTGCGGTATTGGATCTGGTCTCCACCACCAGGGGATTTCTAATGCCAAGGCTGACAACAACAGAAAGAAATGCAATCCTTAACCCGGCAGCAGGATTGATGATATACAATCAAAGTAGCAGCGAAGTGCAAGTGAATGCCGGATCACCTTCAGTACCAGTCTGGATGAGTATGAAAAGTAGTACAGACTCTACGGCCACCACATCATCTGTCACGGCCACAGGAGATATAAGTTCAGCATCCACTACAGATGAAATGATACCTGGCATGACATTGACACCTCCTGCAGGTGTATACACTGTATTGTTTAATGCGCAGTATGGATTTATTGCTGATACACCTGTCACTACTGCACAAGGAGTTGCAGATCTGACGACTGCTTATAACCAGATTATGGCCATTCCTGCAACTAACACTACACATATGCCGATTTTCGGCAATGGTGAGGTCTTATCTCCGGGAGTTTATGATTTGCCTGCAGCTTCATCTTTAGCCGGAACTCTGACGATGGATGGAGGCGGAGATACCAATTCTGTCTTTATCATTCGCACAGGCGGCGCACTCAGCACAGGTGCAGGCACCACTGTACTACTGACAAATGGTGCCAGAGCCAGAAATATTTTCTGGGTATCAGAAGGCGCGCTTAGTCTTGCTGCAAATACAATCATGAAAGGAACTCTTATAGCCCACAATGCAGCTGTTTCAGCTGCAGCAGGTTCCAATATTGAAGGAAGAATGTTCTCGACTACGGGAGCTATTAGTTTAGGCCCTAGTACAATCTATCTGCCTGCCGGTAATTCCTATATTAATTTAGGTGTGCTGTCAACCTTTATTATCTTTTCTACAGCAGGCGCGCTCGCCAATACAGACCCATCCAATATGACCGGAGATGTCGGGACAAATGCAGGTGCTATCAGCGGATTCAGTATGCTCAATGGGAATATTTATTATCCGGGTTCACCACCTCCGGAAATTAGTTCAATCGCATCATTCTGTATTTATCAAAATGGTGTCATTGTAGCTAATTCAAGCAGAACTACTGATGCAACTTCATCTCTCATCGTATTACAGGCAATGGCAACCGTAGCTACAGGTCAATCCATAGATGTACGATGGAAAGTGGATGTCGGTTCGGTTAAAGTGGGCAACAGAATACTGACCGTAATAAAAGCAAATTAAGAGTAACTATAAAAGAGGGGACAACAATCTCGCAGTTTTTTCCATGAACTGATTAATTGCAGGACGGTTATCCCATACCGTCCTGTCAATTTTTTCAGCATCTTTCAGATCGTCGTAAAAATCATCTGCAAGTTCATTTGCAAACTCTTTGTCATACACGATCGCATTGACTTCGAAATTGAGATCAAAGCTGCGATAGTCGATATTGGCTGTGCCGACTATGCCTATCTTTTTATCAGCCACTAATGTTTTGGCATGAATAAAACCTTTTTTGTATAAATAAATTTCAACGCCTGCAGCCAGGAGTTCACCATAATAAGATCTTGCTGCTGCGTTGACAACTTTCGAATCAGCCACGGCAGGAACTAAAAGTTTTACACTGACTCCACCTAACGCGGCAACTAATAAGGCCTCCAGAATACTTTCTGTTGGAATGAAATACGGTGTCGTAATTAATATTTCATTTCTGGCCTGGTAGATCACCTGAAGAAGTGAAAATAAAATAGTCGGTGTATCAGAATCAGGTCCACTGGCGGCGATCTGAACTATTTTGTTTCCCTTTACAGGAAGTGTATTAATCTTTGGAAAAAAATATTCGTCTGACGGTAAAGTATCATTTGTACAGAAGTTCCAGTCATTCATAAAAAGATACTGAAGATATTGTACACCCGGTCCTTCGATGCGCAGGTGAGTGTCTCTCCAATAAAGTTTTTTATCTGCAGCATCATTGTTGACATATCTGGCACTCACATTGATACCGCCAACGAAACCGATAGTCCCGTCGATCACTACGATCTTACGATGGTTACGATAGTTGAGGCGATTGGCAAAAGCCCAGAGGCGAACTCTATAAAATGGTATTGTTTTCACTCCGGCTGCTTTCAGGCGCGGCACCAGGTGTCTTCGAATGGAACGGCTACCAAAGTCATCATAAATAAACCGAACGGAGACACCTTCTTTGGCTTTTTCTGCCAATGCATCTTCTATAGCCTTGCCTATATCATCATCTTCATAGATATAGTACTCGATGTGTACATGATGCTTTGCTTCTTTTATCGCCCGTATTACTTCAGGAAATTTGTTTTCTCCGTTCTTAAGAAGTGTTACGACATTGTTCATCGTCAGGGGACTCCGCGTATCTTTCAGCAGCATCACTGTCAGTTCTTTGTTGTCCTGTAGCAGCTTACCACCTTCTTCAAATGCGCGTTTTGATTCCTGGTACAGCTCTTCTACTACTTTCTTAGCCAGGATGCTATCTGAGATTAATTTTTTCCTGTAGAGTTTCCGTTTGCGGTAATTGACCCCAAAGGAGAAATAAACAAATATGCCGATGATGGGAACAAAAATGACGAATAGAAGATAGGCCAGGGCTTTTGTATTGGCATGGGTATCATAGATGATGCGGATACAGACCAGGATGACGACCAGTATATATATTATTTCATCGATGATGAGTCCGTGGAACATTTGTTAGTGAGTAACGATTAACGAGTAACGATTAACGAGTAATGAGTAACGAGTAATGAGTAACCAGTAACGAGTAACGAGTAACGAGTAACGAGTAAATGGCAATCTTAAATGCAAAGTTCACCTTTTATTCATAAGACGTGAATTTTTCATTTTGTTCAAATTTGTCCCTTCGAATTTTCACGTAGTAGAAATTTCGGAGGGGCAAAGATTGTCATTAATAATAAGTAATGGTTCTTTCGATGATGGAATTTAAGAAATCACTTGAACTATCGAGAGTGATTTTTTTTGTCCAATTGCCCTGAGCATCATAAGTATATTCGTATGTTGCTACTGAGTCAGGATCGGGTATACTTTTTATGTCGGGATTCGTATAAGATTCTCCATGGATTTTTTTGATTATGTTGCCCTGACTGTCGTATGTCAGATCGCTATGAGATCTTATTCCTTTTTCATTTTCAATAATATACCTGATCATGTGGCCTCCCCGGTCGTAGAAATACTGCGTCTTCGAAAAATAATCTTTGAAAGCTGTAGTCCGGTATTTAAGCCTGGTGTTGTTGAAATATACAAAAGTATCAATGACGGTACATTTTTCCTTTCCATCATAGTCGTCACGGATATCCACATATTTGTTTTCGTCTATGACTTTATGTTCTACAGTGTAATGTTCTGATATTTTTCCAAGGCTGTCATAGTAGACAAACTTAATCCGAATATCATTTTGATCATAACCATAAACTGCTTTACGCAACAACTTACCCTTAGAATTGTACAGTGCTTCCTCCGTCATCAACCCCGGCTTGCTGTATTTCGTTTTCCATATTTCCGGACTTTTATCATCAGAATATTCTGTTTTTGATATCAGATTTCCGGCCTGATCAAATTCATACAAAGGGCTTGCCCCTGTGATCAGATTCCCTTTCTCCATTTGACCGTTATTGTCAACGTAATCATATAATGATTCATGGATCGATTTTACATTTCCTTTTAGATTCCATTCCTGGGCAGTGGTTTG
>JBATMM010000005.1:0-2079 GCA_049289835.1 Saprospiraceae bacterium
ACGAGAATAAAGAGGGCCGCCGGCATTTCAGATTGGGTGAATATAGCCGCGTTATTGTGGATGCCAAGTTCCTCCCAGACCTCGACAGAAAAATTGTCCCTGAAATCTCTGAATGCCGTCAACATCATATAAAGAAAGATCATGACGATCAATCCCGGCGCCAATGATCTGAATAATTTTTTACGATCATCTGAGGTCATCGGTTCACGAATATGACGTAGAGCAATATCTTCCTCTGTTGGTTTTGGTGTCCGGTTCAGTATCCATACAAAAAGTAACAACGGCAGAAAGAAAATAGCGCCGGTAACGAAAGGCATCCAAAATTCTGATACCTGGTGAGATACCATTAGCCATTTTCCAATTGATTTGACTACACCTGATGCTACTATAAATGCAGAGCTCAGTATCGCGGCCATCAACTCCGTAGCCTTCCTGCCCTCCAGATAAGAAAAGACAAGACCCCATACCATGCCCAATGGTAGCCCATTGAGAAACATAAAAACAAAATTGTATGGAAAAGGAACAAGGGCGAACCCCAATAATGTAAGACCTGTCAAGCTTATACATCCTATGATGCCGACGGCCCTATATTCCGGACGGAGTTCTGAAATAAATTTAATGCCAAAGAATTTTGAAATGGCATATCCAAGTACCTGGCTGATGATGAGGACTACTTTATAATCAATGCCAAATAGTACAAGACCCTCAAATTTGGCGACTGCAAACGGTTTGCGAAACGCGTACATGCAAAAGTAAACTGCGAAGGCTGCCAGTCCGGCTAGTATTGCATTTGCATAATATCGCTTCTCAGAAACTTTGAGTGTCATATTCATCGATGATCTCCAGAAGTTCTGAAAGGTGGTCTATAATATGGGTTGGTTCGGCTTTTAACAATTGACTGTGACTGTGAGCACCAGTGGTTATCCCGATCACAAACTTGCATCCTGCATTCTGACCTTCCTCAATATCAACAATACTATCACCGACTTTAATGACCTGATCTCCGCTTTCGATATCGTAGTATTCCATGGCCTTTTCGATCATGTCCGGTTCAGGCCTGCCGGCATATACATCCGAAGCTGTGACCAGGTAGTCGATTTCTTTATCAACATGCCAGTCAAGTTTTTCTAATAGTAGCTCTGCTGTTTTGCGATCATATCCGGTATTGAGAATGATATAAATATTTCTTTTTTTCAATTCTTCAAATACAGTTTCAGCACCGGGTTGGGGAAGTATATGAAGATTAAGATAAGCAGCATCAAGTTTTTCTCTGAACGAATCAAACAACTCCTGAATGCGTGTTGGATCCTGACTGCCTTCGACATGCGATACTAAATCAGCAATGGCCACTTTTTTCTCTTTTCCCGCACCTAAAGCCAGTACGGTTTCGAAATCTGTACTGATACCTGCTTCAGTGAGTGTCTCATGCAGTGTTTTATAGACTACATTTTGTTCGTCAACGACGGTGCCTGCCATATCAAATACAACCATTTCAATCATGTCCAAAAAGTTTTCGCGTATGATAATAGGTGTAGCCTGGTCCGGCAGTCATTCCCTTGCCTCCGATGGCATTGATAATGTGAATTTTACCTTCGATAGATTTGGAAATGATATCAACTTTTTTGGCCTGCGAATATATGCCGGTCCAAGTCGCATCTATTTGATAGGTTTCAAGTTCGAATATTTCTTTGGCCAGGTCAAGGATGTACTCATTCACATCTTGCTCATTATCAAAACCGAGAATTTCTTTGTCATGTGCATCGGCATAGTGATGTGAATCGCCGATGATGATTTGTCCATTGTCAGTTTGTTTGAAAAGAATATGTATGCCCCATTGCTGAATCCTTGGATCAGCCGCATTTTTTTCTGCGATTAAAGAATATGAGGGACATTCCCTGAATGCTTCATATCGACGAATGGAGAGACCGGTGAGAATATTTCCATAAAAACGCAATGAAGGTTGTGGTTTGGTCAACATCATATGTATTTTGACACATTCCGTTTCCTCATTCAGATAATATTCCGGAAACAGGATCTGAAATTCAGCTCCATTACAGATGAGTAATTGTTCGGCGGTCA
>JBATMM010000006.1:0-1512 GCA_049289835.1 Saprospiraceae bacterium
CTGATGACCTGAATTCAGTGGCACATAAAATTGATATGGCGGAAGCAGGCAATTCTCAGGTTGAATTTCTGGAGGAAATTAAAAATTTTATTGTCTTTGGAAATTTAGCCGGTTATGGATTCATTGATCTGAATGATTTCAAACTCCACCTCATGACGCCACAGATATTTTTTTACCCCACTGAAAAATTTGGGGGATCATGTGAGCAAAATGCAGTCCTGACAGATTCAAAAGGTTATTTATGGTTCGGACAAGATAAAGGCGCTACAAGAATTGATCTTTCAAAATTTAATTTCGATACGCTGCCAGTTCATATTAGCATTGATAGCTTAGTGGTCGGATCAACTAAAATCAATTTACAAAAAGATCTAAAAACGCTGAATATTACTTCAACAAAAAAACTCCCCACACTCAAACGCTATGTGGAAATTTTTCTGCATCCATCATTCACCGGATTTTTAAATGATAACGTCGGCTTTCAATACAGGATGCTGCATGACAAAGTACAGGATACCACCTGGAGCCCTTATACGAAAACTAATAAAATCACATTCAGCTACATGCCGCCAGGCAACAACCGAATTCAAATACGGGCTATTAAGAATAACCAGATCGCAGATGTAGCAACACTTGATCTTCATATTCCACTTGCTCTTTCCGAAAGTCCTTTGTTTTGGATTAGTTCTATCGGTGGCCTGAGCATCATAGGAGCACTTTTATCTTTTTTGCTTTATCGTCAACAGTTGCGCATGAAAGAATACCAGATCAACCTCTCTGAACAACGTCGCGAAAAAGAACAATTCCAAATACGCGCTATCGCCAGTTCTTTAAATCCCCATTTTATCAAGAACTCTCTCAACTGGGCACAAACCCGATTTCGCTCAGATCCAAAAGTAGTCACAGTCATCAACGAGCTTTCATCCAATATCAGTACGATCTTCAACAGGAGCCGTGAAGGTCAGGCCTTTCATTCACTGAAAGACGAGTTTGAACTGGTCAAAAATTATATCTCGATTCAACAGGCTACGTATGGCCAGTTCCTTGATATTTCATTTCCTGATCAGGATACAATCGATAAATTCAAAAACATATTTGTACCCCTCATGCAAATTCAGATTCATGTAGAAAATGCCATCGAACATGGGATCCGCAACCGGACCGGCGCACATATGCTAGATATTGGATTGGAAGATGAAAAAGATTATCTACACCTCACAATTACCGATGATGGTATAGGTCGTAAAGGAGCCATTGAACTGGGATCACATGGTACACAACAAGGCACAATGATGCTCAAAAGCCTCTATGATATTTTTAACCAATACAATGATTACAAATTTTCGTCCGCATATGAAGACCTTCCTTTGACAGATCCGGTGTCGGGCCTTAAAGTCGGAACGAGGGTTCACATTCTTATTCCAAAACATTTTGAATACCAAAATCATGAAAACAATACGATTTTACATTCTTGAAGACATGCCGGATTTCAGGGTCGCTCTGGAACAAACGATT
>JBATMM010000007.1:0-4787 GCA_049289835.1 Saprospiraceae bacterium
ATCGCCGATCTCCGTAATCAAAAGGGATTGTCCCAGGAAGATTTGGCTAAGCGAATAAAAATTTCCAGATCATCCCTCGCCCAAATTGAACTGGGTAACAGAAGTGTGGATATAAGAGAAATGCAAAAGTTATCCATCGTTTTAGAATTCTCAATGGATGAGTTTATGTCAAAGAATTTTAAAATGAGTACTGAATTAGAAATCGAGTCCGAAGCAAAAGTCCAAAAACAAGATGAACGGATATCCGTGCCTAAACTGAAAGTTGAAAAGTTTAAAAATGTGCTATTGTACATTCTTGAAAGATGTGCAGGCAAGCCGAATGTCGGCGAAACCGTTCTTTACAAACTGCTTTACTTTTCCGATTTCAATCATTATGAAATTTATGAGGAGCATTTGACCGGAGCGAAATACCGCAAGCTTCCATATGGTCCTGTCCCTCAGCGATTGGATTCCATAATAAATCAAATGTTGGAAAAGGAACAGCTACAGCGAGTGAAAACAGAATATCATGGCTATCCACAAACACGATATCTGCCTTTAGTTAAATCAGATCTGACATTGTTAAAGGCAAGTGAAAAGGAAGTGATAGACAGGGTGATTGAACAAATGAGTGATTGGTCGGCATCTGCCATAAGTAGTTATTCTCATAAGGATATGCCGTGGTTAGCCTCTTCAGATGGAGAAGACATTAATTATGAATTAGCCTTTTACAGAGAAGCTCCTTATTCTGTGCGGAACTATGGAGAAGAAATGGAAGAGAAATGAATTTTGACGAACTCGATGAATTCAAACGGGATTTGAAAATACTTTTGAAAAGATACAGAACACTGGAAACAGATTTGGAGGTGGTCAAAAAAGTTTTAACAATCAATCCGAATGAACGACCACCATTCAGCTTTCGGATTCCAAATTTGAATTTGGGGACATGCATCATTAAAGTAAAAAAAATTGCCTGTAAAGCACTAAAAGGGCAAGGTGTAAATTCTGGTTTACGGTTGATTTACGCTCATTTTCAGGAGGAGCAAAAAATAACATTCATTGAACTGTATCTTAAGAGTGATCAGGAAAATGAGGATAGGGAAAGAATAATAAACAATTTTAAATAAAAATGAAATGGCAAAAGATCAAAATCAATATGCATCTGGCATGATTTTGTGTTCCTTTAAACTGAAAAACCAAAGCCAGAATGGCCCTTCTTGTGTCCCTCCCTTCGGCGCAGAAAAATCCCGGGGAAACCACGATTTACGCATTAAATAATAATATAATGTGTTAATTTTATATTAGATTTGTTGCAGCCTGTCAATGATCTTGTTCGAAGGGCCCTGATGCTATCAGTATATTTCTAACTTTGCAATCGTTTTATACCCCCTGATTTATTGCTCCTATGTCCATATCAAGACTCTTCATTCTCCTGTTATCATTATGCCTTACTCAAGCCATTGAGGGTCAAAGCATTCTGTCGCGTGTAACCTTTCCCATCAATGATCAGCAGACAAGCCGGGACCTGGCAAAAGCAGGAATTGACCTGACCCATGGCCATGGAAAACTCGGTGTCTCTTTTACCACAGAAATGGAAGATTATGAACTGGCCCGTCTGGACAAGTTAGGTATTCAGTATAATGTCGATATTCCGGATATTTCTCTTTACCGTCATCAGGATCACAATTCAACCCGGACTCAGCTCCTCAATTGCCAGGATGATCTCTACAATAGCGTAGTCCCGAAAAATTTTGAAATGGGAAAAACAGGTGGGTTTTTCTCTTTGTCAGATGTCATTGACAATCTCGACATCATGCAGTTTCTTTATCCAAACCTTATCTCAGTACGGAAGCCTATTGGAAATTTCAAAACATGGGAGAACAACAACATTTTCTGGGTTAAGATTTCTGATAATCCTGAGATAAAAGAAAACGAACCTGAAATACTATACACCAGTTTAACGCATGCCCGTGAATTGATCAGCGTGAGTGAGAATATTTATTACATGTGGTACCTACTCGAGAACTATGACAAGGACCCTGTCGTCAAACAAATAGTCGATCACACGGAGTTGTATTTTGTTCCGGTGGTGAATCCTGACGGACTCAATTATAACATTGCCGGATATGATCAGGCGCAAGACATCTTCACACGCAATCTTCGCAAAAACAAGCGCGATAATGATGGCGATGGTATTTTTAATCCCGAGGTTGATGGTGTAGATCTGAACCGGAATTTTGGATATCGCTGGGGATATGACAATGAAGGCTCTTCAAATAATGAAGCAAGTCCTACGTATAGAGGCCCATCAGCATTTTCTGAACCTGAGACAAAAGCAATCCAGTATTTCTGCAATACACATGATTTCAAAATAGCGCTCAATTATCATTCTTATGGTAATCTCCTCGTGACACCATGGGGATATGAAGATGTCAATACGATTGACTCCACGATATTTGATCATTATGGCGAATTACTCACGCAGCAAAACAAGTTTGTATACGGAAGAGGATTACAGACTGTAGGCTATGTCAGCAATGGAGATTCAGATGACTGGATGTACGGTGAGCTGGGTATGTATTCCATGACGCCTGAAGTAGGAGATGATGAAGATGGATTCTATCCAAAAAAAGAAAGGATCATTCCGCTTTGCAAGGCTACACTGAAGATGAATCTTCTTTCTGCCCGTCTTGTCAACTCACTGGTATCCATTACAGATGAGACCCCTAAGTTTATCGAGGCAGGTGTCAATCCTTTAAATCTTGAGTTCAACAGGTATGGTCTTCTTGATGGAAGCGTGACGATCTCTTTCAAATCATTGAGTCCGTATATTACTCAGGTACCTTCTTCATTCGTACTTGATCTTCAGAAATTTCAACCTAATCAAAAGGACCTCTCCTTCACGGTAGCTCCGGGGATCCAATATGGAGACGCTGCTAAAATTGAAATACTTTGTCAGCAGGGTGAATACACTTACCGTGATACACTGACAAAAGTGCGGGCTGATTTTTTCACGCTTGTCGAAGATCAGGGTGATATGTCCAACTGGAATACAAGTCAGGGTGAGGATTGGAGCACAACTTCAGAACAATATAAATCACCTCCCATGTCCATCACGGACAGTCCTAATGGCTTGTATGGTCCCAATGTCAATGAAGCCATAGTCCTTAATCAGCAAATCGATCTTCAGGATGTCACTTCTGCTTATGTGCAGTTCTGGGCACGATGGGATATTGAAGATGAATATGATTATGTCGTTTTTCAGGTCAGCACAGATGGACAGAGCTGGCAAAACTTATGCGGAGAGAGATCTAAGCTTGGATCAATATTTCAATTGTATGAGCAACCGCTGTATGATGGCAAACAAATGCAATGGGTGCTGGAAACCACAGATCTTGAGGCTTATCTCGGACAAACGATACAATTGCGTTTTCTGTTGGTGACAGATGGATTTGGATTTAAGGATGGTCTGTATTTTGATGATTTCAAAGTGACCACGATCAAAGAAGGAACTACGGCTACAACCAATGTCGATGAATCTGCTTTTTCAGTTTATCCGAATCCTGCTGATAAAAGTTTTACTATTCAGATTCCTCTATTAACTAACCCTGCGATCTCAGTATACAATACGTTGGGACGTGAGGTTTATACTGCAGGATCAATAACTGGAAATACACAGCACGTGACTACATCAGGATGGCCGGCAGGTCTTTATCAGTATGTCATTTATTCAGAAGGCAAGCCTGTTCACAATGGGTTACTTAGCCTGATGCATTGATTTGTTTTTTCAGTCCTTCAACATGCTATTTTTCTTTCAGGGGCGATGTAAAGAGTTTGGCAGGATTGACCATCTTTGCATTCAGCATCATGCTCTCGGTATGATGTCATTTTATCCATTCAGTACACTCCTTAAATATTCAGGGACATGGCTATAGACACCAGATTTCTAAGTAAGCTAAATATTAAGAAATTCAACAACGGTACCTCCACCGGTCAGAAATCATCAACTTCAAAAAGCTTTCAACCATCCCAATCACCGGTAGATGGTAATCTGATCGGAGCCGTCAGCACGACGACTCCGAAAGAATATGAAAAAGTAATCAAAGCGGCTACCAAAGCTTTCGAAACATGGCGCATGATGCCAGCCCCGAAACGAGGTGAGATCGTCCGTCAATATGGTGAAGCCTTACGCCGCAATAAAGATTCATTGGGCAGGCTTGTCTCTTATGAGATGGGTAAAAGCCTCCAGGAAGGATGGGGTGAGGTGCAAGAGATGATTGATATCTGTGATTTCGCTGTGGGGTTGTCAAGACAATTGTATGGGCTCACCATGCACTCAGAACGAAACTTGCATCGTATGTATGAGCAATGGCATCCGCTGGGCATAGTAGGTGTTATATCTGCTTTCAATTTTCCTGTCGCTGTATGGTCATGGAATGCGATGTTAGCATTGGTGTGTGGAGATGTCATCGTATGGAAACCTTCAGAAAAAACACCTCTCTGTGGTGTTGCCTGCATGAATATATTTCAGGATGTACTCAAAGCAAATAATCTGCCTGAAGGAATCGTCAATATGATCAATGGCGATTACCGTGTCGGAGAGTTTATGACTAAGGATCCTCGTGTTCCGCTTATATCTGCAACAGGAAGTACACGCATGGGTAAAATAGTAGGAAGTGCGGTCGCTGAAAGATTAGGACGATCCTTACTTGAATTGGGTGGAAATAATGCCATCATTGTTACGCCAAATGCGGATCTCAATATCATTCTCACCGGTGCAGTATTTGGTGCAGTGGGTACAGCAGGTC
>JBATMM010000008.1:0-4526 GCA_049289835.1 Saprospiraceae bacterium
TTTGATCTTAGTGATTCTACACCGCCTGTGATTTCGTTATCTCCGGGTGATTTTGTGTATTCATGCAATGCGTCAGCAGGTGATCTTCAGGATGCATACGAGCAATGGCAGGATTCAGTGACGATCAGTGATGGATGTTCAGCTACACAATTCTTCATAGCATTAAGAGGATCGTATGTTCTGGGTGATACAGCCACATGGCCCGGAACTCCTCCGCCGGATTCAGTCAGGTTGATGTGTAATCAGAATTATATTCTTGAAGCAGATCTCGTCACATATGATGTTTGCGGCAATGTGGTGGTAGATGAAATTTCATTTACAGTCATTGATACGACAGGCCCTGTATTTACTTCATGCCAACCTTTGATTTCCGTTTTGCCAGATACATCTGGATGTAATGCGCTAGTTGCACTCGTAAAACCTGGTGCAGATGATGTTTGTTTTCCGGATACAATTCATATGGTATTGCAGATCGATGGTGGAAATCCTATTGATGTCGATACCATTGTCAGTTTAGATACACTTCTTGATGTTGGAATTCATTCGGCATTATGGACCGCCACCGATTGCAAAGGAAATGCCGGCACCTGCCTCTCCAGCATAGAGATCATCGATGAGAATGCCATCTCGCTGACCTGTCCATCAGACACACTTTTATATACTGATGCCAATAGCTGTTCTGTAAGTCTTTGGGTTTTTCCTCCGCAGACTGAAGCGGGTAAATGTGCTAAAGGTGTTGTTGTCCTTCGTGTCGAAGTTCAGGGTAATGCAGTACCAGATTCAGTTATTTTCAGTTCTGCTTCAGATAGCGTGCTGATCTCATTTATGGCAGGCATTAACAACGTACTGTTGATCGCAAGAGACAGCACAGGTGACATTGATACATGTATCTACCAGGTTGAATTGAGAGATACAATTCTTCCATCCATCGTTTGTCAAAATGATACCTTATTATTACCGCCATCAGGTGTTGAAAATATTGATCTGTCTACTACCTCATTAGTCGTATCGACTGCTGACAATTGTAGCATTCAGAACATAGTGTACGATCCACCATTTGTCAATTGTGACAGCAATGGACAAAATATTTCAGTTACGATCACAGCTTTTGATCAAAGTGGAAATGGTGTTTCATGCGTGAGCTCTCTCTTCATTGCCACACAACCATTATTGCCATTATGGCAACGAGGTTTATGTGATGATACGCTCCGGCTTTTTGCAAATCTTCCACCAGGGCCTGCGATCAATTATACATACTCGTGGACAGGGCCAAATTCATTTTCATCGGTGAATGAAAATCCAATTCTTCCTGGTTCGGATTCAACATTTAGCGGAACTTATTTTCTGACTGTGCAAAGTGACAGTGGATGCGTGTCGACAGGATCAGTAGAAGTGCTGATTCAGACATTGGTATCTCCTACTATTGAAGCTTCGGATGATACTCTTTGTGCTGGTGAAAATGTAATTCTTTCAACACAGGCATATGCCGGAAATATATCTTACCAATGGTATCAGATTTTACCCAATGGCGATACAATTTTATCGAATACATCTGATCCAACACTTACCATTTCACTTACAACATCGGGCACCTATACTTTTTATGCTGTTGTAATACAGGATACATGCAGTTCAGATCCAAGTCCGGACATTTCAGTTTTTGTATCACCTGTTCCGATAGTGTCAATACTTGAAGGCATGATGCCATTGTGCATCGCTGATACATTATATCTACGACCTCAAACTATAGATTCTACCTTGCAATATCATTGGGGTGGGCCTAATGGATTTGAATCTTTTGTTCCGGATCCTCCCGGCATACCGGTTTCAGGTCTTGCTGATAATGATATTTTTACATTGACAGCATCGAACGATTTCTGTATTTCCAATGCAGATATTTTAATTATTAATATCCAGGCACCTCCGGAAACTCCTGCCATCACAGGTGATTCTGTTACGTGCGCGGGAGGTATGTTTTTATTAAATGCCAATTCTGCTGCTGAGAATTTTGAATGGATTGATCCTTCAGGCCAATCGATATTGACTACAACTGATTCACTTCTCGTGGTTTCTGCTGATACATTGGATGCCGGAGCTTGGCATGTTATAGCATTTATCAATGGATGTCCATCTGATACATCGGATTCATTCCAGGTAGGTATTGATACTTCAATAGCCATTCAAATCATCGGTCCGGCTGCGGCTTGTGCAGGGGATTCAATTCTACTTTCAGTCTCCCCCGACAACAATGGAACATACACATGGACAGGTCCAAATGGATTTACATCAGATGAAGATGCGCCAAAAGTTTTAGCAGACGAAGGAATTTACACTGTTTCTGTGTTGACTAATACAGGCTGTGCATCTGAAGACACATTTATACTTCATGTTGATGTATTACCAGTCATCACATCATTGATGACAGATGCTGATAGTTGTGTGAATGGAACTTCTGCTATCCATATTACCGCCAATGTAAATCCTGCAAATACAGGAATGTATGTTTATCAATGGACTGGTCCTTCAGGTTTCAGCACACAGGATCCTGGTCTTGAATTCCAAAACGCTACTTCAACGCTGAATGGAGTTTATAATTTACAGATTACGAATGGGGCTTGTATGACGGATACTTCATCATTTGAATTATTGTTGAAGGACAGTCCTGAAGCGCCGGTGATCAACGGAGATCAGGTTTATTGCAATGGAGATTCTATTATTTTGAATATTACTTCACCTTTGGCGGGTGGAATTTATACATGGACATCATCAGATACAACAGCCATAATCAGTAGTCCCGGGACATTGATTATTCCACACGCGGATCAAACGCTTACCGGTGTTTACAAAGTTGATGTGACTGTTGATGGATGTACGTCTACTCAAACTCAAATAGCTGTTCAGGTAAGACCACCACTAAACGCTCCAGTCATCACGGCTCCTGCACTTGTGTGTGAAGGTGACAGTCTTACGCTTACATCGAATGCTCCCGGTGTTATTGTGCTATGGACAGGACCGAATGGATTTATGAGTAATGATGTAAGCCCGGTTATCTTTCCGGTGACTCCCTCAAATGCAGGATTCTATTCAGTATACTTTACTTTAAACGGATGTGTGTCTCCTGTTTCTGCAGATAAAGAAGTTAAGGTTCAATCTTCTTTGCCCACACCTCAGGTAGAAGCAGATATCACCAGGATCTGTATTGATGATCCTATCCCTGTAAATCTTTGTCTGGCAAATCAAAGCGGAACATCAGGTGCAACCTATTCCTGGATATTAAATGGTAATGCGGTTATAGGCACACCTGCAACTGATAGTTGTAAAGTTATTAATGGTTCACCTTTGCAGGGCGGAATTAATTTAATTACTGTGGTCTCTTCTTTGCAGGGATGTCTTTCTGACACAAGCATTACTGTAATGATCACAGCAGATGAAATTCCGGACCTCCACGCCAATGCGGGCCCTGATATGCAATTTTGTCCGGATGAAGCTATCATACTTGAGGCTACCGATGCATCTCCTTCTATAGGTGTATGGACAAGCTCATCAGTCGATGTCGTTTTTTCTGACTTGAATAATTCAAATACATCTGTCAACGCATTACTTCCGGGTGATTATGAGATGACATGGACGCTCAGTTTTGAATCGTGCCAGAATTACAGTTCTGATTCTGTCAATATCGGAGTTATTTTTTCTCCAAAAGTTTTCCCGGATACTGTAGATGTTCCATTCGGACAGACAGTTGAATTTGTGGTCACAGCAAATGATTCTATCTCAATGGGCCCTTATCTGCTTCAACTGGTCACTGGTGCACAACATGGAAATGCCCTGCATGCCGGAAATGGAATATTCAGATACACACCGAATATTGGATTTGTCGGAACTGATTTTCTGACATACAGAATTTGTTCTACCGATTGTCCTGAAGAATGCAGTGAAGCCATTGTCGTGCTTCATGTAGGTAATGAAGATGATTGTATTGTCCCTACATTATTCACCCCCAATGAAGATGGTGTCAATGATGTGCTGATCATTCCTTGTCTTGAGACTACCCGATTCCCTCAGAACAAGATCATCGTATTCAATGAATGGGGCGCAGTGATATATACTTCTTCTCCTTATCAAAATGATTGGGACGGAACAATATCCGGTGAGTCATTGCCTGTGGGAACATATTTCTACATCATGGATTTCGGTGATGGTACCGAGCCTAGAAGAACATTTTTAGTGCTTGAAAGATAAGAAACTGAACCCCCCACCCCCTGAAAGGGGGACTTGCAAGTAGGGTTTAAGAAACAGATAAAAATGAAAAATATCAAAATCGAAAATCGAAAGTCCCCTTTAGGGGGATGGTTGCTGAGCTGTCGCACGAGGATGAGTGAAGCTGGTCGAAGCATAGGGTCAAGAATGGGAATTGTAGTCTTACTAATGATGATCATTAGTTTGAAAATGTCTGCACAGCAACAACCATTGCATACCATGTTTATGTTCAATAAACTTTTGGTCAATCCGGCTTATGCTGGATATCA
>JBATMM010000009.1:0-21978 GCA_049289835.1 Saprospiraceae bacterium
GCAAGGACAATCACCGCATGGTAAAGAATTTAAAATCAGTTGTAATGCCTGCCATACGGCCGACAGCTGGAAAGTTTCCATGGACTCCGTTTTTTTTAATCACGATACTACGGGATTCGTATTGCAAGGACAGCATCGTGCCGTTGATTGCAGGCAGTGCCATACCACACTTGTTTTTGTAAAAACGGAAACAAACTGTGCTTCTTGTCACATCGATATACATCAGGGGACAGTAGGTCAGGATTGTGCAAGATGCCATGATTCCAATTCATGGCTCGTCAGCAATATTGCAGAAGTTCACCGGCAAATTGCATTTCCATTATTAGGAGCACATGCTGTCGCGAGCTGTACGGAGTGTCATACCTCAGAAACGAATCTGAGGTTTGCCCCAATAGGTGATGAATGCATCGATTGTCACAAGCGGAACTATGATGCAACAACAAATCCTGACCATAAAAAAGCGGGATACTCCACAGATTGTATCATGTGTCATAAAATCAATGCATTTGAATGGACAGCATCCGGTATTAATCATGATTTCTTCCCGCTCACGCAAGGACATGCCATCAATGAATGCGCTGTATGTCATAAGAACTCAGATTACTCAAGCCTCTCCCCGGAGTGTATAACATGTCATGAGGCAGATTATCTATCGACCACCAGTCCAAACCATCAGGCAATTAATCTTTCAACCTCCTGTGGGGAATGCCATACAACCCAAATAGGTTGGAAGCCGGCGGAATTTAAACTGCATGACGCACAATACTTTCCTATATACAGCGGGTCACACAATGGAGTGTGGGATCAGTGTGTAGACTGTCACAAGGATCCAGGCAATTATAGCTCATTCACCTGCATTACCTGCCATCGTGATTCCGAAACAAGTAACAAACATGGCGGTGTACAAGGATATTCATATAACAGCACTGCATGTCTGGCGTGTCATCCAAATGGCCAGGCGGATGGAATGCTTAATCATGACAATACAAACTTTCCATTGACCGGTGCCCATACATCTGTGGAGTGCCTTAGTTGTCATGCCAATGGTTTTGCAGGAACGCCGACGCAGTGTGTTGCTTGTCACACTACAGATTTTAATCAATCTACCAACCCTAATCATACTAATCTTGGATTGTCAACAGATTGTGTTGCTTGTCATACGACAGCCCCCAACTGGATGCCAGCAGCCTTTCCGAACCACAACGACTACTATGTGCTCTCGGGAGCTCATGCTACAATAGCAAATCAATGTGCGACTTGTCACCAGGGTAATTATAATAATACGCCGTCTACCTGCGCAGGATGCCATCTTCCGGATTATAATCAAACAAGCCAACCGGCTCACGCAACCCTACACTTATCCATGGATTGCGCAACCTGCCATTCTGAAATTACATGGTCTCCATCAACGTTCAATCATGACAACGTTTACGTTTTGAATGGTGCCCACGCTACAATGGTTAATCAATGTGCATCATGTCATCAGAACGGAGTTGACAACACACCCACGACATGCGTAGGCTGCCATCTTCAGGATTATAACCAAACGACAGACCCATCACATACCGTTTTACAATTTTCTACAGAGTGTGCTACATGTCACTCAGAAAATGCGTGGGCACCGGCAACATTTGATCATGATGATAAATATTTCCCTATTTATAGTGGCAAACACAAAGGAGTATGGGATCAATGCGTCGATTGTCATACGACCCCGGGTAATTTTGCGGAGTACACCTGCGTAACGTGCCATGCAAATCCAGAGACGGATAATAAACATAATGGCATATCCGGATATGTATATAACAGTACAGCTTGTCTGGCCTGTCATCCGAATGGAGACGCTCTGGGCGGATTTGACCACAATACTACCAATTTTCCACTAACAGGTGCGCATACCACTGTGAATTGTCTGCAGTGTCATGCCAATGGTTA
Source organism: Saprospiraceae bacterium (assembly GCA_049289835.1). Lineage (GTDB taxonomy): Bacteria > Bacteroidota > Bacteroidia > Chitinophagales > Saprospiraceae > Opimibacter. The sequence goes on from JBATMM010000009.1 coordinate 1,936, forward strand.
TGCAGGAACACCCACCGAATGCGTGGCATGCCACAGTGGAGATTTTAATCAAAGTACAAATCCCAATCATGCCGCATTGGGCCTGTCCACTAATTGTGGTTCATGTCACACAACAGCACCTGGTTGGGCCCCGGCTACGCTTAATAATCACAATGATTTTTATCCCTTATTGGGAGCACATGCGCTTATTGCTTCACAATGCATAACCTGTCACAATGGTGATTATAATAATACACCCAATACCTGTGTGGGATGTCATCAGACAGAATACAATCAAACCAATAATCCAAATCATCAGTCTGCCCAGTTTCCAACAACCTGTGCAACATGTCATACTCAAAATGCGTGGACACCTGCAAACTGGAATCATGACAATCTCTACTTCCCGATATACAGCGGAAAGCATAAAAACAAATGGGATCAATGTATAGACTGTCACACGAACCCAAATAACTATTCAACATTCACCTGTGTAACATGTCATAAACAGACCCAAACCAACCAGGAACACAATGGGGTGAATGGCTACCAATACCTCAGTACAGCTTGTCTGACATGCCATCCAGACGGGAGGGAATAAGAAGTCAACAATAGGGCCCGTCAATTAATTGCTATAATACCACATCTGTTAACCTGTTGTATGTGGTGATTCCAATCATGAGGAGTCCTGATAATGCTCATGGGTGTTCTTGATATCGATCCGGACCTTTGTCCCAGGATTAAGGATGGGCAATATATAATAATACATTAAAAAACCCCATCCAGAGTTAAAAGAGTCAATGGACCCAATAAGATTTTAGGGGCACAAAACCTAATAAATAATAAAAGGGGACAGATTTAATTGCAAGAGACTAATACAAGGTGTATATTTGTATTCCACTCCACAATAAGACGCATCGAAATAGCGTCATCATCTTGCCCTTTATTAAATGAACCAAGCCCTCAGGATTTTTTCCTTATAGGGTTTTTGTGGGTTTGATTATTTTTAGAGAAATAACAGATGGACTGGTTTAGAAGGGAATTGTGTGGATTAATTTTAATTCTTTGTGTGGTGTGGGCACATGGCCAATCTCCGCATGGCGAAGAGTTGAAAATAAGTTGTGACGCCTGTCACACTTCCGACAGTTGGACCGTTTCCAGAGACTCTATTTCATTTAATCACGACACAACACGATTCTTACTGCAAGGTGAGCACAAAGTGGTTGATTGCAGGCAGTGCCACACATCGCTTGAGTTCTCAAAAGCCGAGACCAATTGTGTTTCTTGCCACATTGATATACACCAGGGTACAGTAGGCCAGGATTGCGCAAGGTGCCATGATTCAAAATCGTGGTTAGTAAGTAACATCGCAGAAGTACATAGACAAATATCATTTCCATTGTTGGGGGCACACGCGCTCGCCACATGTACCGAATGCCATACATCCGAAACGAGCCTGAGATTTGCCCCCATAGGCGATGAATGTATAAATTGTCATCAAAAGAATTATGAGGCAACGACAAACCCTGATCACAAGAAGGCAGGCTTTTCTACTGAGTGTATTGAGTGTCATAAGATCGATGCATTCGAGTGGACGGCAGCAGGTATAAACCATGATTTTTTTCCACTCACACAGGGCCATGCTATTACTGAATGCGCTACCTGTCACAAGGGGTCGGACTATTCTAAAATCTCTGCTGAATGCATCACCTGCCATGAAAAAGACTTTCTCTCTACCACCAGTCCAAACCATCAGGCCATTAATATTTCAACATCTTGTGTAGAATGTCATACGACACAGCCAGGATGGAGACCGGCCGAATTTAAACAGCATGATGCGCAATACTTCCCTATTTACAGCGGAGCGCATAATGGTGCCTGGGATAATTGTGTGGACTGTCATAAAGACCAGAGCAACTATTCCATTTTCACCTGCATCACTTGTCACAGTAATCCTGAAACAGACAACAAACATGATTCGGTATTGGGTTATTCATATAGCAGTACTGCCTGTCTTGCCTGTCATCCAAATGGCAAGGCCGATGGAACGTTTAACCACAACCTAACGAACTTTCCACTCACGGGTGCTCACACTACGGTCGAATGTCTGAGTTGTCACGCAAATGGTTTTACGGGAACACCTACAGAATGCGTTGCGTGCCATACAAAAGATTATAATCAATCTATCAACCCCAACCATCTCAATCTTGGATTGTCAACAGATTGTGTTTCTTGTCACACAACAGCCCCTAACTGGACTCCTGCCGCCTTCCCGAATCACAACGATTTGTATGTCCTCAATGGCGCACATGCCAAAATAGCTAACGAATGCGCCGCCTGTCACCAGGGTGAGTATAATAATACACCAACTACGTGTGTAGGCTGTCATCTTCAAGATTACAATCAAACCGATGCACCATCACATACCGCGCTCCATTTTTCAATGGAATGTGCATCATGTCATACCGAAGATTCCTGGTCTCCTGTAACATTCGATCACAATGCAACAAACTTTCCATTGACAGGAGCGCACGCAACAGTTGAATGTCTGAGTTGTCACGCCAACGGATATGCAGGAACGCCAACGGAATGTCAGTCCTGTCACACAACAGATTTCAATCAAACCCTTAATCCGAAACATCAATCACTTGGTTTTTCGATGGACTGTGCTACTTGTCATACCACAGAACCGGGCTGGAAACCGGCAACTCTTGTAAACCATAATGATTATTATGCTCTGTCAGGAGCGCATGCTGCGATCGCAACACAATGCGCAAGTTGTCATAATGGCGACTATAACAATACACCCAATACCTGTTCGGGCTGCCATTTGCAAGACTATAATCAAACCACTAATCCACCCCATATAACACTTCAGTTTTCACAAGACTGTGCTTCATGCCATAGTGAGTCCGCCTGGGTGCCTGCAACATTTGACCATGACGGACAATTCTTTCCCATCTATAGCGGATCCCATAAAGGACAATGGAACCAGTGTACGGATTGTCATACGACACCGGGTAACTACGCTTTATTTACCTGTATTACATGTCATGCAAATCCCGAAACCGATCAGAAACATAACGGAATCAGCGGATACGTGTACAATAGTTCAGCATGTCTCGCTTGTCATCCAAATGGCGAAGGTCAGGGCGGATTTGATCATAACACCACAAACTTCCCGCTGACAGGCGCACACGAAAATGTGAGCTGTATACAGTGTCATAGTAATGGCTATGCGGGCACACCTACAGAATGTGTGGCTTGTCACAGTGGAGATTTCAACCAAAGTTTAAACCCCAATCACGCCACAATTGGCCTTTCCACAGACTGTGTATTGTGTCATACTACAGCACCTGGTTGGAGTCCTGCTACATTCAACAATCACAATGATTATTATGCCCTTAATGGCGCACATGCGGTGATCGCTTCACAATGTATCACATGTCACAATGGAGATTACAATAACACACCAAACACGTGTGTCGGATGTCACCAGGCGAATTTTAATGAGACAACAAATCCATCGCACACGACATTACAACTGTCCACCGAATGCGCATCATGCCACACAGAGTCAACATGGTCACCGGCATCATTCCCAAATCACAATTCTATTTATCCACTCAATGGTGCCCACGCAGCAATAGCAAATCAATGTGTGTCATGTCACAGTGGAGGTTACAACAATGCACCGACTACTTGTGTAGGGTGTCATCAGGACAACTATAACGGAACCACCAATCCATCACATATCGCGCTTGGATTCGGAACTGATTGTGTCAGTTGTCACAGCGAAACAGCATGGACACCGGCGAACTTTAATCATGATGCCCAATATTTTCCAATCTATAGTGGCACTCATCAGGGTGTGTGGAACCAGTGTTCAGAATGCCATACAACGCCCGGAAATTATGCTCTGTTTACCTGTATCACCTGTCATGCCAATCCGGAAACAGACCAACAACATAACGGGATAAATGGGTATGTCTACAATAGTTCAGCCTGTCTGGCCTGTCACCCAACCGGTCAGGGTCAGGGAGGATTTGATCACAACTCAACCAACTTTCCGCTTACAGGCGCACACACAACGGTGAATTGTCTTAATTGTCATTCTGCAGGATATGCGGGCACACCTACAAATTGTGATGCATGTCATTTAACTGATTTTAATCAGGCGACAAATCCAAATCATGTGGCGCTTAATTTTTCTACTGACTGTGCAAGTTGCCATACAACTGCTCCAAATTGGAATCCTGCAACATTGTCTAATCACAATCAATATTATGTATTGGAAGGGGCACATGCCATTATTGCCAATCAGTGTGCAACTTGTCACAATGGAAATTATAACAACACGCCAAATACGTGTGTAGGATGTCATCTGAGTAATTACAATGCGACCAATAATCCTTCACATCAGGCACTTAATTTTTCAACAGATTGTATTACATGTCATACACAGACGACCTGGTCACCCGCAGAATACATACAACATGACGATTCTTATTTCCCGATCTACAGTGGTGGGCACCAGGGCGCATGGGACCAATGCACCGACTGTCATACCAATCCAAACAATTATTCAGTATACACATGTATCACGTGCCACACTAATCCACAAACGAACCAGCAGCATAACGGTGTCAATGGGTATATATATCAAAATGCAGCATGTTTTGCCTGTCATCCAACGGGTGATGCACAAGGTGCGTTTGATCATAATGCGTCTAATTTCCCATTGACGGGAGCGCACTTATCCGTCAATTGTGTTGATTGTCATTCGGGGGGATATGCCGGGACACCGACAAATTGTGATGCATGTCATTTAACTAATTTTAATCAGGCAAGCAATCCAAACCATGTTGCATTGGGACTATCGACAGATTGTGCTACCTGTCATACAACAGCACCTAACTGGAATCCCGCATTATTTCCTAACCACAATAATTATTATCAATTGCAAGGGGCTCATGCGGCCATTGCTAACCAGTGTGCAACGTGTCACAACGGAAACTATAATAACACACCGAGTACTTGCGTAGGGTGTCACCAAACGGAGTATAATCAAACAAATGACCCAAACCACCAGTCGGCTCAATTTCCAACAACATGTGAAACATGTCACTCACAAAATGCATGGACGCCTGCAACATGGGATCACGACAATCTTTATTTCCCAATCTACAGTGGCAAACATAAAAACAAATGGGATCAATGTTCGGACTGCCATACCAACTCGAATAATTACTCAGTATTTACATGCATTACCTGCCATCAGCAGGCCTCAACAAACCAGCATCACCAAGGTGTGGGTGGATACCAGTATAATAGTAATGCCTGCTACAATTGTCATCCAAATGGGGAAGCAGATTAATAATATGATACCATCACATATGAAATATAAAATATTATTTCTGTGGCTTTTGCTAAGCGGGACATCTGTTTATGGACAGATCGCCCTTGACACTATCGGAGGAGAGGTATCTTTCAAAACATCTCAAAGCATATATGTGAAATTTGAATCCACTAAAGACATCAAGGTGGGCGATACATTATACATGCTCACCGAAAACAAGGTATTGCCAGTATTGATTGTAAAATATATATCATCAACGTCATGTGTCGGAACACCATTGACCGATCAGGCTATTGAAAAGGGAGCGAAGATCATAGCACGGGTAGAAGTGAAAAAGGAAACACTACAGGCGCCGGCAATAAACCATGAATTGAATCCGATAATAAAGGAAACACAGGGTATAACTGAAGCAGAGGACATAAACAATAACCAGCCGCAAAAAAAGCCGGTTAAGAAAATAGAAAAACTACAAGGCCGTATTATGGCTGCCTCGTATCTCAATTATTCGGACCATCCTCAATATGATAAACAACGGATGCGCTATACGCTCACATTCAATGCTAATCATATAGCCAATACTGGACTTTCTGCCGAGAGTTATATATCCTTCAGGCACACTCTTAATGAATGGCAGGACGTAAAGGATAATTTCAAACAAGCCTTTAAGATATATTCTCTTGCATTCCAATACGATGTGAATGAAAGTACACGATTGTGGGTTGGACGTAAAATAAATTTCAACATTTCTAATATTGGCGCGATTGATGGAATACAAGCCGAGAAAAACTGGAACAAAACACTGGTTGGTGTTTTTGCGGGTTCAAGACCTGATCTTACGGATTATGGCTTCAACTTCGATTTAAAACAGTATGGTGCTTATGTGGGCAATACGATTGAAGGAAAAAATGGTACAATCCAAAACACACTCGCTATAGCCGAGCAAAGAAATCATAATGCGACGGACCGCAGATTTGTCTATCTCCAGCATTTGAACTCTGCCATCAAACGGATCAATATATTTACTTCATTTGAATTTGATCTTTACAAAGTGATCAATGAAAAACCCAAAAATACTTTTGATATCACAAGTGTATATTTTTCATTACGCTATCGTGCATCTGATAAGCTTTCTTTGTTTGGCTCATATGATGCACGCAAAAACATCATTTATTACGAAACCTATAAGAATTTCATTGATCAGTTACTTGAAGATGAAACCCGACAGGGATTTAGATTTAGTTTCAACTATCACCCATTTAAGAAAATAACAGTTGGGTCAAGTGCCGGATATAGGTTTCAGAAAGGCAATCCAACGGCCTCAACGAACCTGAATAGCTACCTGACGATTTCAAGAGTACCGGGACTAGACGTTTCGGCTACGTTTTCGGCGACACTTATTCATTCTGTATATTTGGATGGACTTATATACGGTGTCCGCGCATCGAGGGATATCATCAATGGAAAGCTGTATGGCGAAGCAGAATTCAGAGTGGTGGATTACAAATACAAAAGTGTTGAATTCCCTTTAAAACAATATATCGCAGCGGCAAGCTTATCCTGGAGAATTATGAAAAAACTTTCGTTTGCGTTTAACTATGAGGCCGAAATTCAGAACAAGAAAGTAACCAGCAGAATTTACACCAACATCATTCAACGATTCTGACAAGATTATGTTACTATATAGTGACAGAAATATTTCATAGCTTAAGGCAAAAAAAACAAAATGTACATGAAAAAACTTTTATTGGCATTCGGAGTAGCAGGGTTGCTCCTGGCATGTAATTCCAAACCAAAAGTGATTGAGGCCGACAGCTCAACACCCGAAACCCAACAACCGATGGTAGACGAATCCGCCACGAAGCTACACAAGGTCGTGGTCAAAGAAATATTAAATACGGAAAAATACAGCTATCTCAATGTGTCGGAAGACGGGGAGACCTTCTGGATAGCCATTCCCAAAAAAGAAATTGAAAAAGGCGGAACATACTACTATCGAGGCGGGTTGAAAAAAACAAATTTTGAAAGCGCTGAATACAAAAGAGTATTTGAAACCCTTTATCTCGTATCGGATGTAAGCAAAGATCCGGGTATGATGGGAATGGGCGGTGGAGGAAACCCGCATGCTAACTTAAGTAACACCATACCGGCAGACAAGAATATGAAAATTGAAACACCCCCGGGAGGAATTACTATAAGTGAATTATTTGCCAACAGAAAAAAGTATGAGGGGCAAACCGTAAAAATAAAAGGCAAATGTGTAAAACTGAACAACATGATCATGAACCGCAATTGGATTCATCTGCAGGATGGTTCAACGAAGGATAATAAAATAGACTTAACAATTACTACTACTGAAGATATTCCACTCGGTGCAGTTGTGACGGTTGAAGGCAAAATAACGCTGAATAAAGACTTCGGGGCGGGATATAAATATGAAATTATCATGGAAGAAGCACAGGTCCTGCAATAAAACAGGTTTCATTTAATATCATCCCGGTTTTCGGGTATACGAGTACAGAACATTATGATGAAGAAGATTTTTTATAAATTATTTTCGACCAGTGCCGGCGGGTTGTATATGATTTTATTTGCGTTGGCCATTGGCGCTGCCACATTTGTTGAGAATGATTTTGGCACCAGCTCAGCGCAGAAGCTCATATTTAAGACACATTGGTTTGAATTGCTTCTCTTACTTTTTGGCATAACTATATTGGTCAATATCATCCGGTTCAAGATGGTCAGACAGAAGAAATGGACAACACTTATGTTTCATGCTGCGATTCTGATTATTCTGCTTGGCTCAGCGATTACACGATTTGTAAGTTATGAAGGATCAATGCATATTCGTGAAGACAATTCTTCAAATATGTTCATTTCATCAGACACACATCTGTTGTTTGATGCTCAGCAAAATGGAAAATCATTTCGGTTTGATGAACCCGTTCTTTTCGCCTCGCTTGGCAATAATCATTTTAAGAAATCATATCAAATCGGAAAAGATCTGATTGATGTAGAGCTGAGCGAATTTATTCCTAACCCTGAAAAATCACTTGAAACGAGCCCCGATGGTCCGGCTGTTATCAAATTGGTTATCGCAGGTAACAATGGAAGGGAAGAATATTTTCTTAAAGAAGGGGACTATAAAAACCTGAATGGAACATGGTTTAATTTTGGAAACCCCGAAAAGGCGGAGGCGATTAATATTTATTTCCGAAATGATTCGTTGACATTTAAAACACCTGAAGTGATATCACAGATGGTGATGGCTACTCAGCGAAAAGACACCATTTATCCCGGAGGCTATCAGTCGCTTTTGGTGCGATCCCTCTATTCTAATGCTAAAATAAACTTCGTCATCGGAGATTTCAATCCACATGCAGAGCTCGTGATGAAAGCAGGTGATCGAAAAATGAAAAGCGAAAGTATAGCTGCTTTAAAACTCAATGTCAGCATTAACGGAAATCCTACAACAGTATATGTTTATGGCAATAAGGGAGTAGAAGGGGAACCTCAAAAAGTCACAGGAGGCAATACAGAGCTATTGATTTCTTATGGAGCCAAGAGAATTCAACTTCCGTTTTCGATCAAACTGAGAGATTTTATCATGGACAGATATCCCGGGACGAACAGTGCATCATCCTATGCCAGCGAAGTGACACTGATTGATCCCAGAAATAATTTAAAAAGAGATCAGCGAATCTACATGAATAATATTCTCAACTACGGGGGGTATCGATTTTTCCAATCCTCTTTTGATCAGGACGAACTAGGCACTGTGTTGAGTGTAAATCATGATTACTGGGGAACAAAGATTTCCTACCTGGGATATATTATGTTGACATTGGGATTTGGCCTGACATTATTCAACAACAAAAGCAGGTTCAGAGAGCTTTCGAAACGTCTTAAAGATATACGCCTTTCCGAAAAAACAGCTGCCGGAATGGTACTGCTGCTGATGTTCGTGTTACCGGCAAAACCATTTGCGAATAACGTAAATGAAAATAGTCTTCATGCAATATCAAAAGAACATGCTGATGCATTTGGACGATTACTGGTGCAGGATCAGAAAGGGAGAATGAAACCAATGAATACAGTGACCAATGAGGTACTGCGCAAAGTTTCCCGAAAAGAATCGCTTTACGGATTGAGTTCTGACCAGGTTTTTCTTGGTATGATGTTGTATCCGGAGGAATGGACACAACAACCGATGATAAAGATTGGCAGTCAGCCGGACATCAGAAAGCTCATTCCGTCCAAAGGAGATTTGGCGTCTTTCAATGATTTTTTTGCCACTAATGGACAGTATGTTCTCAACGAACAAGTACGGCGCGCCTTTAGTTTGCCGGCTATCGACAGAACACTTTTTGACAAAGAAATCATGAAAATTGATGAGCGTGTCAATATCCTGAATATGGTATTCAACGGAAGCATAGCGCGTATTTATCCGGTCGAAAACGATCCGTCAAAACCCTGGTTAACGCCGGCAGACGTTGTCCAACACGCAGATGAATATGGATCTGAATCTTTTGTTCATAAATTTTTCTCCAATTACGTCTCTACAGTTGTTGAAGCAGAAAATACACAGGACTGGAGTGCTGCGGATCAGCAAATCGAATCCTTACATCGCTATCAGCAGGAAATGGGTGGGGACATCCTGATCTCCCAAAAGAAAGTGGATATGGAGATACTGCTCAACAAGATGCATGTGTTCTCAAGACTGACAAGTGCGTATGGTTTGTTGGGACTGATTTTTTTATTCCTGTTTTTTTCAAAAGTGTTTCTGCCTAACCTCGATTTAAAATGGCCGACAAGGATTGCTTTTTATTTGTTGGCTGCCTGTTTTACGGCTCATGTAATAGGCCTTGCTCTGCGTTGGTATATATCGGGTCGTGCTCCCTGGAGCAATGGTTATGAATCTATGATTTATATAGGCTTTACGACGATGCTCGCGGGACTCATTTTTGCAAGAAAATCCATTGGCGGACTAGCTGCGACATCAATACTTGCATCTACTATTTTAATGGTTGCAGGGCTGAGTTGGCTTGATCCGGAAATCACACCATTAGTTCCTGTATTGAAATCATACTGGCTGACCATACACGTATCGATGGAGGCAGGTAGTTATGGATTTTTAATGCTGGGCGCCATTATTGGTTTGTTGAATCTTCTGTTGATGATCTTTTTGACTAAATCCAATGAAGGAAGAATATTCCGCACTATAAAAGAGATGACATTTATCAGCGAAATGACACTTATAGGAGGCTTGTTTATGGTTAGTACAGGCACTTACCTGGGGGGTGTATGGGCTAACGAATCATGGGGAAGATACTGGGGCTGGGACGCGAAAGAAACATGGGCACTAGTGACCACGTTGGTATATGCATTTATTCTGCATATGAGATTTATACCGGGACTTAGAGGACTATATGCATTTAATCTTGCATCGCTCTTTGGATTTGCCTCGGTAATGATGACATATTTCGGCGTCAATTATTATTTATCCGGGCTTCATTCTTATGCAGCAGGGGACCCTGTTCCAATACCGCCTTCTGTTTATTATACAGCGATCACCTTTACATTAATCAGTGTGCTGGGCTATTGGAAATACAAACGGATCACCGCTTAAAGAATATCAATTCTATTTTGAGCGTGCTATTTTTTTCCGGAGACTGTTTTCAGTTTGTAATGTTCATTCAGCATTTCCGCTATCATTTTGGGTTTTCCATAATGACTCATCGTTTTCTTTGTAACCCAGAGGACTTTTTCGGAAGAAGAAATAGGTGGAGATAAAAGTTTGAAGTGAATGAAGCGACCATAAATAGATTGATGAGAGAGGAGCTGCCTTACCGTTGATGAGGATTCAATCAATTCAATGTCGTCATGTCCCACCAATTTTATAGCTAACGAATGAAGCCGGACCCGAGAAGGAATCCGGATAGATTTAGTTTCAAGGAGAGGTGCAATATACAGGCCATGCCAGATATCTTTTTCTTCTCTTCGCTGCAAAAGTATTTTACCGCGATAATGAAATACAACGAAATGAAAAAATCGTTCATGAAGCTTTTTCTTCTTTGTGCGAACCGGCAATGATTCAACGAGATTATTTTGAAATGCAAAACAATGTGTTGCAAGCGGGCATGAAGAACAAAGTGGAGATTTTGGTTTACAGACAAGAGCACCAAAATTCATGATGGCCTGGTTAAATACCGCAGGAGAAACACCACTCATAAAGCCTGATGCGGTCTGATGGATTTGTTGATGAGTAGAAGCATCATCAATCGTATTTCTCACACCTGAAAACCGGGCGATCAATCGTTTTACATTTCCATCTACGACAACATGTCTACGGCCGAATGCAAAAGAGGAAATAGCTGCGGCCGAGTAAGGGCCAATGCCGGGCAAGGCTAGTAAGCCTTCATATGTATCAGGAAAATGACCACCCAGATTTTCAACGATGTATAGTGCAGCTTTATGAAGATTTCGGGCGCGTGTATAATACCCTAATCCCTGCCACAATCGCATCACCTGATCTGAAGACGCAGAAGCCAATGAATGAATGGTAGGGAACTGAAGTACAAAACGCAGGTAGTAGTCTGTGCCCTGTTGGATCCGGGTTTGTTGCATGATGATTTCCGAAAGCCAGATGTGATAAGGATCCGGATGGGAGGTCGCCCAGGGCAAAGGACGAGGATGGTCACGATGCCATTGTAATAATGTACGGGCAAAAAAATTCGCCATCAGGCAAAGCTAAACATCAAATTATTTGAAACAAGATGTTTGTGCGCATTCCTGATGGCGACGCCGGTCAGAGACCGTGTAGTTTTATTTTTATGGACGCGCGACGGCGTACCTTCTCTCAATCATATCTTTTAATTCCTTGCGGGCAAAAAAGATACGGCTCTTGACTGTGCCAAGTGGAAGGTTAAGCGTTTCAGCTATTTCCTGGTATTTGTGTCCCAGGTAATGCATCTCAAAAGGAACACGCAGAGAATCATCAAGTGACTCAACCATTCCGCCGAGTTCATTCATCATGATGTTTGATTCAGCGTTGTTTTTGATAGAGGCTGCACCGCTATTGATATAGTAAAGGTTGTCTGTTGAATCTATGATCGTACGGGTCTTTACGTTTTTACGATAGTTGTTGATAAAGATGTTTTTCATGATGGTCAACAACCATGCCTTGAGATTGGTACCGGGGATGAATTTATCAACATTGCTGATTGCGCGAAATGCAGTTTCCTGGTATAAGTCTTTGGCCTCTTCAGTATTCTTTGTAAGCTTATACGCGAAGGTGTGCAGGGGTCCGCTAAGACTTGAAAGTTGGTGGTTGAAATCGGTGGAAGACATAATGGGTTATGTTTTTGTTTACCCAAAGCTAAGCTAAGGTTCAACAGAAACCAAAAAAGTTAAACAAAAAAAATGATTTTTAACTAAAAATTAACGACACAAACAGAACAAAATACATTAAAACACTATTAATCAGACAATTGCGCAAATATTTATATTTCAATATAAATTGAAATTTGTGAAAATAACTAATGGAATTCCCCTAGTTTTTCTGCGTAAAACCCTGAGTTTTCAAAAATGAACCCTTCCGGGAGGTAAGGAGAAGATCCAAAAAGCATTAAAAATCCTTTGTTTTCAATCCAGGGATGCAGATAAAATTCAAAAGCTTATCATTTTAATACACGTCTTTACTGTTTTGGATTTGAATTTATCAATTTGAATTTATCTTGAGCAGCAAATGATTAATGTAGCCATAATTGCCGGTGGGTCTTCTGCCGAAAGAGGGATCTCACTTAAAAGCGCCCAGACAATAGCATCTCATTTGCGGAGCGATAAATACAAATCGTGTACCGTAGACATTACACCTGATGGTTGGGTAGAAATGGCAACAGGCAAAAGAGTAGACTTAAATGACTTTTCACTGACAGATGGAAGTGGAAATAAAATACTATCCTTTGATTTTGCCTTCATCATTATCCATGGTACGCCGGCAGAGGATGGGAAACTCCAGGGATACTTTGAAATGCAAAACATTCCACACAGTGCATGCGGTGTATTGACAAGCGCGCTTACATTCAATAAGCAGATGTGTAAGGACTATCTGAGACAATTTAATATCCCCATGGCTGAAAGCATGATTGTAAAAGCTGTCGTCACAAGGGCGGATGTTGAACGACAAAAAATCAATCCTCCGTTTTTTGTGAAACCGAATAATAACGGATCAAGCTATGGTGTCACCAAAGTAAAAGAGTGGTCTGGATTGGAAGAGGCCATTGAATTAGCGTTGAGTTATGATCATGAAGTCATGATTGAAAGAGCACTTGTAGGATCTGAATTTTCATGCGGAGTTGTCAGACAGGGATCTAAGTATCATGTACTGCCGATCACCGAAATAATTCCCAAAGGAGAGTTCTTTGATTACGCGGCCAAATACGAAGGAGCTAGTCAGGAAATTACGCCAGCCAGAATTACCGAAGAGTTGGCGAATCAATGCAAAGAAAGATCTGAATTTCTATATCAAACATTGGGATGCAGGGGCATGGTGAGATTTGATTACATTTTGGAAAACGGAACTTTTTATTTGTTAGAAGCAAATACAACACCAGGGATGTCAGAAGCATCCATCATTCCACAACAGGCAAAAGCATATGGATGGTCGATTAGTGAGTTGCTCGATATTGTGATTGAGGACTGTTTAAATAATAGGCAATGAGCAATAGGCAAATAGAATTTATGATTTAGTTTTGGTTAATAGAAAAAAGCAAAAAGGTAAAATTTAAATTCTGCTAAAACTTTAGAGAGCCCCCTATAATCACCTGGGTATCTTCTTCACCAGACATGTAGCTAATCCGAAACGCTGTCAGTCCAAGCGGTACAATAAAAATTCCTCCGCCAAAACCAATGTGCCATTTATCAACTGCTTCAGTATCTTCTTTATACCACACACGGCCGTAGTCAAACGATCCAAATACACCAAGTGAAAACGGAAGCATGCCACCGGGCCGGAATAACTTCAAACGCAAATCAGTATTTTGATAAACTCTTGCATCTCCGGCAAACCGGTCAGTTCGAAAGCCACGCAATTTGTCAGCTCCCCCTAAAGTGAGAGCATGAAAAAATTCGTAGTCACCCAGAATTTTATCAGCCTGAATATGAGTAGCGAGAACAAACATGTTTGAAATATCAAAGGGAATATATAGCGTCCCTCCTGCCGATATCAATTCATGATGAATCCCCACGCCTGTGACAGATCTCTGCGTTCCTACGGATGCTTCAAAATCGCCACCTCTGGAAGGAAAACTATTATTGTCAAGACGCTTATACTGATACCCCAGAGAAAGGCCTACATATTGTCGATCACCAAAATCTTTAGGATCCAGATGAGATTGAGGAGAAAAAACAAACCGAGGTTCATCGTGACTGTTTTCCAGATCAAGAAACTGATACGAGGGTTTTAAATAAAGCCTGCTTCCAAAACCAAAACGATAATTGAGAGACGGAGTAATTCGTATCTGGCTTCCCTTGACAATGTGATACTTTTGGTTGTAGCCATAATCAATATATTCATTGCCCAGGCCGTAATAGTATTGTGTAAAAGTAGGCCCGGTGACGGAAGCCTCTACTTCAAGATCTATATCACCTAAAACATGAATAAATTCCCCGGAATATTTTACAAAAAAGGCTTCGTTTTTAAAAAAATAGGATGTACTTAATGCATGTCTTGATTTAAAGGGATCAGAGCGAAAACCAAATCGCGTCCACCACAGATGATAGGTAAGACCCAAACCCTCATCGGTGTAAAATGTAGGAACCGGAAAATGAAAAAACTTATTCAGGCTGTAATCGGTTCGATCGTATGTGTTGTTGAATGGCTTACTGTTGAGACGCTCTTTTACATGTGCACCGGTAAAACTCATTCCTTCGGGAGCATCATAGGCGATGACGTGCGCATGAGTAGCATCATTGATGACTTTATCTTCACCTGTGCCACCTACCACGCGTATACCAATGGATGTTTTTCCTTCACCACTAAAACGAAAGACATCATCTTTATCCATGCCATATAGCTGAATCTCTTTGGTGATATCATCATCAAAGACACGACTATAAATGGGATAAACAGTACCATTGCCCGATTTGCGATCGACGGTAAGCAGAAGATGATGTTCATCTGTCACTGTGGCTGTGAATACATCCTGATCATCAGTGCCGGGAATAGCAACAACCTTAGAAAGGAGTCTGTAAAATTCACGTGCATCATCGACGAGATACGCACGTCTGGCCCGAAGTATGGAACGTATTTCTTTTCCATCGAGAGAATCAATCTGTCGGGGCCAGTGCAAAAAAGCTTCATCTATGACATCGTCTGTGAGGTTGGCTTGTAATTCTTTTGCCGCAGAAACAAAATCTTCTTCCGTCAATTGATGAAGGAATGAGCGATCAAAAAATTTTCCTGACCAAATTAAACCAGGCAAATAATCAATCTTGTCCTGAAACCGTCTGAGGGCAGGATTGAAATAAGGACGGCTGGCGAGATAATCCAGCAAGCCATCATTTTTAAAAAACACCTGGTCGCGATCACGTGGTATCGGACGGAAAACAGTAAGATCATTTTCTTTGAATGAAGCCCACCGGACCTGGTCATCATGTCGGTCCCAATCACCAAGCCAGATATCAAAGAGTCGTGCACGAATCACCGCTTTTTGGTCAACGATATATTTGCGTGATTGATTTACAAGATCAATGACATCAAGTGTGTTGAATGTTTCTTTAGTGTGGCCAAAATTATCAAAGCCCGAAGTATTGCCACCGGCACGTTCTTCGAACAGGTAAACACCATCTCCGATATCCTCATTATAAATACCCAGAGCCGGTTGTTGTGGAACATATACAATGGAGGGATTCGAATAAAAAACGCCTGCGGCGTTAGCTAAATGGGGGACGACAAGGGACCCATAAGGATGAGAAGAGGCGATCCCTTCCTGTACCAGGCTTTCGGCAAACGTACCACGTAATGCAGGTGGCAAAATAATGCTCACTCTTTTGTCAATCGAACGAAGTACGTATTGTTCACCGGCAGGATTTTCTAAACGCAATGATTTGGTTTGATGACCGCCGCCAAGTTGTTGTGGAGTCAAGCCTCCATGAATACTATCAAGCCAAAGAACCGGAAGATTAATTTTTTCATTCCATGCTTTTCGGTAAGCATCACCTCTTAGAAATTTCTTTTTCTCATATCGCTTTGATGCTTCTATCAGCACACTGTCGCCAATAGTTTGTGCGGCAGAAGGATCTAACGAAACGCCATTTTCTTTTTTTAAAGACGGATAGGAGGCTTGCCAGACAGTGCGCGAAACACTTGCATCATCTATAGCTATGAACGATACATTTAATGTACCATCATGCATCACATCAGTTCGAAGAAAACCGCGGGACATATAGGAGAAACCGGATTTTCCTCCTTTACGGGCATAGCTTATTTTATCCCCGCTACCTGCCACGAAATAATGCTGACCATCATGCTCATAATATTGCAAACTTTTTTCATGGCCGCTGACCACGATGCAGTTTTTGCAACCATCGATAGCAGAAATGAAAGCTGCACGATAAGCTTCGTATGCAGGATGACCAAAATGCTGATTTGAACTTGTGAGTGACTTTATGCCGGTAATCATGGTACCTATGACGGGTAACGGCAGAAGATGATCTGACAAAGGATAATTACCGGCTGTTTTACCATTGGCATATATAGGATGGTGAGTGGTCAGGATAATATGATCCGACGGATGAGACTGAATGATATCTTTAATGGCAAGCTTTAATTCCAGCACATTACCCAATTCGCATCCGGGTAATTTTTCACCAGATCTGCCTATTGATTCAATCGCCCATTGCGAATCGATTAAGACTACAATTGTATTGTCTGTAATCCTGACAACCTCCGGAAAACCACACCCTTTTCCCGGCTCTATCAATCGTCCTTTATCACGGACATCTTTAAGCAGATGATCAAGAGTGTTGATGGCCGAAGGAGATGTCTTTTTTTCTGAGCTCCATTCTTGTTGTCCCGGAATCAGGAACAGATCATTGAAAGTATCATCGAGCTTTTGAATTTTTCCTATCTCTTTTGTTGTTAATGTATTGTCAGCAATAGATGCTGAAGGAAAATCATCAAGACTCACGACATCTCCCAGAAGTATAAGACCGGCTTTGTTTGTCTTGCGATCAGCTTCAATAGCATTCAGGACGGGGGAATCTTCTTTGAGCGAGACGCCTCCAACGAGATACAGAGAATAGTCTATCGCAGAAGCAAATTTATCAGCCTGACGTACAGGAGTAGTATTAGAATTCGATGCATAATAAGGAACAACACTCGCGCAGGAAGATATAATCAGCAACAAATTGCAAAATAGAATAGCACGGAAGAGGAAGCTCATAATATTTAAAGATAATAGGCAACCGACTATTTAAGGCGCCATATTTTCTTTAAAAAATTTACGACCAGTCACAAGTGCCACACCTATGGCGCCTCCAAGTATCAGGCCTATAAGAATTTGTCGAAGCAGAGATAGTTGTGCGGGAGCTATTGGAAGGATAGGCGAATCAATGACCTGGATAAAAGGTGTTTTATTGCGAAGCGCAAAATCAGCCACCTCCGTATTCTTCAAAACTTCAGCATACATAGCCGCCAGTGCGGTCAATTCCCGTTGAAGTCGTAATTCACTGACCTGATCAGTTTTCATCAAAAGGTTTCTGTGTGAATCCCTAAAATTGGCCAATTGATATTCCACTGATTTGAGAACAGCAAGTACCGAGTCTCTTTTCTCCCGTACTATTCTAAATGTTTTGACTTGTTTTTCAATGGCCTTGTTGACATAATAATTGCTCAATGATTCAAACATGTGTTTAGCGAGTTCCAGCGACAGTATCTCGTCTGTTGTAGAGGCGGAAAGAGACATGATATTCGTGTCCTCATTGTAGGCGGCGGAAAGCAAAGCCTTATTCGGCTGATCTGGTGGCCCGATGATAATGTTGTATAACATCAGCAAGACTTCATTTTCCTTCCTATCAAAATCCAACACGCTATCCTTTGTAAAATAAAAAGGGGAATCGGTTTTTGATTTTTTTGGGTCAACCGTATTTAGTTTGTAAAGACGTAAGAGATGATTTGCTATGAAGTCTTCTTTTCCATCAATTGTTATTTTTTTAAAAAGGGTTTGCTGGACGACACGACGTGATTTGCTGAGCTCCAGAATTTTGTCCAGGTTATATCTCGTGGGTCGTACACCACCGAGACCAAACTGGCCCAATACACTTGAAAGTCCGGTAGTTCCTCCACCTTCATCTTCATCGACACTGAAGGTGATTTTTGCAGGATAAACAGGATCGTACGTATAATACTTATACAACTGATAACCACCGACGAGAATAGCAAAGAGGGCCGGGATATACCAATACCGGATGGATTCTAAGGCATATTCGCGGAATTTAATGACCAGGTCCTTTAATGAAGCCTCATCCTCATGTACGATTTGTTTTTCCTCCATTAGCTGCCGGCCAGGATTTTCATTAGGTATTGGCCGTAACCACTCTTTAACAAAGGCTGTGCCTGATCTTGCAGCTCTTCTTTTGAAATATATCCCATCCTGTAGGCGACCTCTTCAATACATCCGATCTTAAGGCCCTGACGCTTCTC
Source organism: Saprospiraceae bacterium (assembly GCA_049289835.1). Taxonomy (GTDB): domain Bacteria; phylum Bacteroidota; class Bacteroidia; order Chitinophagales; family Saprospiraceae; genus Opimibacter. The sequence continues at coordinate 20,976 of JBATMM010000009.1, forward strand.
AATAATGCGAACAAACTCTGTGGCATCATGCAGACTGTCAAATGTGCCGGTGTCCAGCCAGGCGGCGCCTCTCCCGAAAATCTTCACGCTCAGGTTTCCTTCGTTGAGATAAATCTGATTGATGTCGGTGATTTCGTATTCACCCCGTGCGGATGGCTTCAGGGTTCTGGCTTTTTCAATGACCGAATTGTCATAAAAATAAAGGCCCGGAACTGCATAACTGGATTCAGGGTGTGTAGGTTTTTCTACAATTTTGAGGGCCTTCATGTCTTCATCAAAGGAAACGACACCATAACGCTCGGGATCTGAAACCGGATAGGCAAAAATCACAGCTCCGTCAGGATCATTGCAATCAGACAGAAAAGAAGGCATTTCCGTGCGATAGAAAATATTGTCGCCAAGGATCAGGCATACCGGGTCGGTGCCAACAAAATCAGCTCCTATTACGAAGGCCTGCGCCAGTCCATTGGGTATACTCTGGATGGCATATTGAAAATGGCATCCGACCTGGTGGCCATCACCCAGGAGTCGGACGAACCCCTCGTGATCTTCAGGAGTGGTAATGATCAGGATATCCTTTATTCCGGCCAGCATGAGGACAGAAAGCGGATAATAGATCATGGGTTTGTCATAGACCGGGATCAATTGCTTTGATACAGCCCTGGTAATAGGGTAAAGTCTGGTGCCGGATCCACCGGCGAGGATAATGCCTTTCACGATGCAAAACTAATGCTTCGAGTCCGCTAAAACGAGAAACTTAATATGAAGATCAATATTGTGAAAGGGCATACAATTTTTTACAACTTTGTCTTTGAATGATATACCACATTTTAAACGGTGATGCACTAGCCGATAAATTTCCGCAAAAGGAAATCTCGGGACAAATCATTTTGATCAGAGAGGCCTTCATTGAAGGTCCTTTGTCCGGTGAATTTTCAAAAGAATATTGGAAGAAGAGAGCTGCTTTTGTTGCGGCAACATATGATGCAGATGAGGGTGAATA
>JBATMM010000010.1:0-2596 GCA_049289835.1 Saprospiraceae bacterium
TCCGGAATATGTCCTTTCACAGCCAGCCCTCCTGATTCTTCACCACCGACCAGTACATCTTCTTTCGCCATAATCTCCGCGATGTATTTGAATCCAATTTTTGTCACCTCAACATCAAGCCCGAATTTTTTCGCCAGTTGAACCATTTTATCCGTTACAGAAAAGGAGATGACGACCTTGCCTGTCATTCCTTTTAATTTATACATATAATACAATAACAACAGAAGAATATGATGCGCATCTACAAACATTCCTTCTTCATCAAACATTCCTATACGATCAGCATCCCCATCATTTGCTATCCCGATCTTAATATGAGGATCAGCTTTGATCATTTCACTGAATGGCACAAGGTTTCGTTCGATAGGCTCAGGAGCCTGACCATAGAATGATGGATTGTAATCACAATGCAGACAGATGGCTTCTGGCAGTATCCTTGGGAAAATCAGATATCCCGCACCATACATAGCATCATACCCGATCCTGAAAGGAACTTTACGTATTGCTTCAATATCAAATGATGCCATCACATGGTCGTAATACAAATCTTCAAGATTCATATATGAAAGAAGATTTTTTTCTTTCATCATATCAAGCGTGACAAGATGTTTCATTGGCTTGTCCGGAATATGATTTTCTACTGCCGCGATATCATCCGGAACTGAAGGACCTCCCAAAGAAGACTTTAACTTAAATCCATTATAGGAGGGTGGGTTGTGACTGGCAGTAATGACGATACCCAGATCCGCATTTAGTTTGCTGACGGCAAGTGAAACCATAGGTGTGGATGCAACATGATCACATATCACAACTGATAACTGATGACTTCCCATCACCTGAGCAGTAGCTTCTGCGAACATCTTCCCTCCGAATCTGCAATCATACCCGATCACCACTTTTTGCATCGCCCGTTCCTCCATAAATATCGCAGCAGCTTCTGCTACCCTGATCACATTTTTGACAGTATAATCATCCGCTATAATCGCACGCCATCCATCTGTCCCAAATTTAATATCACTCATATATTATGTTTTTTTATAATATAATTAATTAACTTTATGCCTGTAGAAAATGATTAAATGAATAGATGCGGGCAGCATTTCACATCCTATCAGTAACTTCTGGACAAAATAAACATTCTTGAGAAGAGATTCGTACAAGCTTCAGGGCCTTCGTAAGCATTTGGTGGATACCCTCAGGCAGGAAGGTATCAGCGATGAAAAAGTACTGGCTGCGCTGGCAAAAGTACCACGTCATTTATTTCTGGAAAAAGCTTTTGAAGAATGGGCCTACAAAAATGTAGCCTTCCCTATTGGCTGCGATCAGACTATTTCTCAGCCTTTGACTGTAGCTATTCAAACAAGTTTACTTGAAATTAAAAGAGGGGATAAAGTACTGGAAGTAGGTACAGGTTCAGGCTTCCAGGCATGTATTCTTTCAGAACTTGGTGCCAAAGTATACACGATCGAACGACAAAGCACACTCTATGAACGAACAGAAAAATTCCTCAACGAATTAGGTTATCGTTCGATAAGGACATTTTTAGGTGATGGATATTTGGGCCTGCCCATGTTTGCTCCTTTTGATAAAATTCTTGTCACTGCAGGAGCATCTTCACTTCCTGAAACATTGATATCGCAGCTTGCAGTCGGAGGTCATCTGGTGATACCTATCGGAGATAATCTTGGCCAGACGATGTGGAGATATACAATGAAAGATGACGGCAATATAGAAAGCAAAGCTTTTGGGAAATTTAAATTTGTTCCTTTTCTGAAAGGGATCCAATAGCATAATCTACTTGAAAATAAAAAGATGTTATCCGTAGTTTGAAACTACGGATAACATCTTTTTATTTTATCACTTAACTTTCCTGCCTTGCACTCTCTTCGTTTCATATTGATTTTCACCAATTCGTTTCAGGTCTACCATTAAACTTGAATATGCACTTCCGGCATCTACATTGTAAACTTGTCCTTTGTAATGAACCTTACCATTCTCACGTTCCCAGTCCTGGGCCAATAAAGCAAAACGGTTGTCATATTTTGGATTGGGACCGAACATGAGATAGGCATCATTATCGTCTTCCTCAAAGCTTATTGCAAACCGATCCTCCTTTGGCATCAAGACCACCACACCTGGTGTCCCCTGTCTGATCACCACCTGTTGTACCTTCTTTCCGTTGATGATCCTGATCTTACCTTCAGTGATAGATGTCTCATCATCAGTTACAGCCCGTGACAACGTGATATCTCTCGAATTATAAAACTGGATCCGCGTGATATCATCCTTTGTCCAGTTCTCTTTTTCATAAAGAGATTTCGTAAAATAAGTATACTGCGGACTGCATGAAGCAAAAAATCCTATGCACACAAGTGCTAAATACATTTGAATCTTCATCGGAATTATCTGGTTTAGTTTCAATTTTACAACCAAATTAAGGTGTTGAGTCGATCAATATCAATGTCAACGAAGAGTTTAACCTTGATTTAAATCAGACATTAAGTAAGTGTTAAAAAATTCCCTAAGGATTTATCATTATAAAGTTGATAATTAACTAGGAAAAAAAGGATGCCGGATAAATGGATGCTGGATTCCG
>JBATMM010000011.1:0-2781 GCA_049289835.1 Saprospiraceae bacterium
ATCAAACCCAGGTAAACCTCTTTCGATTCGTGTGCTTTCAATAATAATCGTGAGGTACACACAATCCCTGCAAGTATAATCACACCATACAAAAGATAATCAATGGACAGAATAAGATTGACACCACCGGGGAATCCAATTTGCGCTTCATCATAGCCAAACTTTAATTTCGTCAGCGCCACCAGGGCCACCAACCCGCCCATACCTGCAGCATGCGCACTGACTTTCATAAAATTGTTGATCAGAAAACATGCCCATAGTCCAATCAATACACCCAATGTTGCCACTCGTATCGAAGTTGGAAAATCTGCTTTAGAGACATGCAGATAAAGTGTCAGATACAATATACCTGCTACTATATAAGGTCCGATTCGCTCCTGTCGTGTTTCCATCCGGAATGTATCAATCCAACCAAGCATTTTCATCATAAGCACTGCGATAGCAGGTAATGTAATAGTTGTCATGACCACAATGATCAACAATGTGTCCGCTTCAGCAACATGCCTATACCCAAACGAAAATGGATTCGTCCACAACAAGACTAATGTCATGTAAGTTAGAATCAACAAAGGATGGAAAACAATTGAAAAAAAATTGGCGATGGCCTTCATCCGTCAGGGCTTTATGATCTTGATTTCTACCCGCCTGTTTTTTTCTCTTCCGGATTCGGTAGAGTTTTCCTCTACAGGTTGCGTAGCTCCAAGGCCCGAAGTTAAGACTCTGTCCGCCTCTATGCCATGAGCGACCAGATAATCTTTTACCATCTCAGCTCTTTGTTCGGAAAGATTGATAAGAGAAAGTTCATCACCCACATTATCTGTATGTCCTTCAATCAGGATTTCCATAGTAGGATGAGATTGCATCAGTACGACAAGATCCTGCAATGCGCGTGAGGATTTCGTCAGTATGACCGGACTGGCTTTGACAAACTGGATTTTATAAATGAAAATTTTATCCGCAAGTTCAATGCTTTCATCTTGTTGGGCAGCATATGTATGTTGATACATAGTCGCTTTCGATGCTTCTGAAATAGAAATTATCTCACCCGGTGTTTCAGGAATCATATCATCGATTTCATCCGGAGAGACATAGAGTACCATATCAATCGTATCCTTTCCTGTCTTTTCAATGATACGTGGATCAACCAGTATTTGCTGTCCGGAACTCCGTGGTTTTCTGGGTAAAAATTTATATGGTTCGTATTCCGCCAGGGTGGCCTCGAAATGACCATCATAACTATTGAAATATTCAAGAAATTTTGGTGACGATTGCTGACCCCAGAAAAGTTCGCTACGTGTGGGTTGGCCGGTATTGACATCTACAATAGTACCTCTGACGAAAATGGATTTTTTCAATCGTGGTTTTGGTGTGAGCCTGATTCTGAAGATATCACTGCTGCCATCTCTCTTTGAAGTGAAATACATGTAATGATTGTAAGGATCGAAATAAGGCTGGCTATCATCATATGGAGAATTCACTTCTCCTTTCAACAATACCGGTGGTGACCAGTGCAACCATGTGTAATCAAGTCGTTCGGAGACATAGATATCATTGCCCCCTGGTCCACCCGGACGATTTGATGAAAAATAAATAAACCGCTTGTCCGGCGTGATGTGGGGCGTCGTCTCCTGATATTCAGTATTCAATACATCACCCATATTTATAGGTGCGGACCAGACATTGTCACGCACATAAAAAGACACAAAAAGGTCATTGGCACCTCTGCTGTCTGATCGGTTCATACTGAGCACGATGACATGACCCTTCGGCGTCATCGTCATATTGACATCTGAACTATCAACCTGGAATTCATAGATATACATCGGCTTCGGAAAACTTTGTTCGCCGTCTTTCTGAATGTTTACTCTTGAGAAGCCTGCATACATACTTCCATCTTCATAGAATTGATTGATGATGACATATTCTTCAGGATTCATACCTGTAGAAACCAGGCTGTTGGTAAGTGCGCTGTTCAGTGGATAGCCCGGATGAAAAGTGTTTTTAACTGTATCATCTATGATGGAAGCATACCAGATATCCTGGTTATAGACAGAAGAAGAGGGATCCAATATCTTTCTTCCGGCGATCTGCGAATAGATGACCGAAAGACGCTGATGGTAGATCTCATCTCCCTGGTTAGCCGTAAGCTGGCCATCTTCGCTCATCATGTTGGGATTGAAATCAGGAGAAGCAGTACGGGTAAAAAATAGCTTTGTTCCATCCTTACTCAGGACGGGACTGCTTTCATCATATGCATCAGTATTTACCGAAGCCGGTAACTTCTCCAGTTCGCCCTGACCGTGACATAGGGGGACGACAAAGACTATCCACAGGATGACCCGTATGATGTTATGCATAGGGTAAAAGTAAGATCTTACGTGAAACTACCTACTGAAGTACAATACCTTCATAAAAACCCAGGGGCCTGGAGAGGAGCATTTTCGAAATATAAGCAATCTGACCGGTATGGTATGAGAAATGTTCAGTCACATGAATCAAAATCGTCAATCCCGTTTCCTCAAATGTCTGCACCGGTCTCTTCATTAACAACTGATCGACGGGTATGTTGTTGATCACCGGCCTGATCATTTCCATCGTGGATGTTAGTTTTGATATGAGTTCGTCCTTTGGGATTGGTCCACGCTCATCAAACTCACTTTGCCGGTTACGATGATCATCATATCCACCGAGGCCGGTATAAATCCACTGCCGGACATTTCCGCAGAGATGAAGGACCAGGTTGCCTATGCTATTGGATGATTCATTTGGTCGCCACCAGAT
>JBATMM010000012.1:0-3395 GCA_049289835.1 Saprospiraceae bacterium
ACTACGAGCAGGCGTACTTTAGTTAGGTTCTTCATTAGGGGTGATGCATGCGTCCCGTAAGACAGGCTATATTACAAATTTCTCTTTATTCTACAAAATGGAAATTCACTGCCATCTTTGTACAAATATGGTGGAACGAAAAAGCTTGATCCTGAAAGGATCTCATGTCATTAGCTGTAGGTTTCAACCCATGGAAAAATGAGATCAGGGAAGATTTGATCCTGAAAGGATCTCATGTCATTAGCCGTGGGTTGTAACCCACGGAATAATGAGAACAGGTAATTTTCGACCCTGAAGGGTCGAATAACAATCCGTATCTAATAATTGAATCCGTTTATTCATCCATAATCGATGGATACTCATAATTCAACCTTAAAGACATTAACTTATCGGGATTCCGAAAGAATATTCAACCCCTTCCGGGTTGAACAACATTTTCGCATTCCATGTCCGCGGGTTGCTACCCGCGGCTAATAACATTGAAGCCCTTCAGGCTTCTTTATTCCCCTATTGGTTATTCAACATATTGATCTCGCTAACCAGGAAAAATATATCCCTAGTTTTCAAAAATTGGTTGAAGAAGGAGAGTTACTTGCGATGGACCTTGCCTATCTGAAGAACAGGATTCTTATGCGACAGGAAAAAAAAAGAGACCAGGAATTCTATCCGATCGAAGATGAAAAGAATCTAAACATCAGAAGAAAAAATGTCGGGTTGGAAGATTAAGCAGAAAAGCTTGGCATTGATTATACATTGCCAAAAAGATTGAACTTTAAGGTATTAAAAATGTTTCAATACCACTTATAAAATAAATTAATTTCCATTCATGGAAAGCAGAAAAGAACATTGGGAAAAAGTATATGCTACTAAACAATCCAATGAAATAAGTTGGACGCAGGATTTGCCAAAAACATCTTTGGATTTTGTACATGGTTTCAATCTCCCTAAGACAGCCAGCATTATAGATATCGGTGGTGGTGATAGCAAGCTTGTGGATTTTCTACTGAAAGAAGGATATGAAAATATTACCGTACTTGACATTTCGGAGATTGCCCTTGAAAAAGCAAAACGACGACTTGGCCCGAAAGCATCGAAAGTCAATTGGATCACATCAGATGTCACCACCTTTCATCCATCAGTGTCATATGACTGCTGGCATGACAGAGCAACATTTCATTTTCTGACAAGCTCACAAGATGTCAATACATACCTGAACACCGCTAAGCAAGCCGTCAGTGGTTATATGATCATCGGCACCTTCTCCGATAAAGGACCGGATAAGTGCAGCATGCTCGATGTGCATAAGTATACCGAATCAGAACTTCAGGAACAACTAGCAAATGGTTTTGAAAAATTGAAATGCATCACAGAAGACCACACCACTCCATTCCATACGATACAGAATTTTTTGTTCTGCAGTTTTAAGAGGCGCGAACTCAAAAATTGATCTGTCCGATTTTTAACAAAAGGCGGGCATTAACAAAAACAGGAACCGAACTAGCACATTTACCCGTATTTTTGGATCAAATCAGCAACTATGCGCCATCTTACTTTCAAAATAGTCGTCATTGCCTTAATACAGACTTTTTCCACCGTTGTTTCAGCTCACGTGAAACTAGACTACCCAGTAGGTGGTGAAACCTTTACCAGCGGCACAACGGTGAACATTCAGTGGCATGTCACTATTGCCCACAACACCCTGAACTGGATTTTGTATTATTCACCAGATGGAGGCATCAACTGGGAAACAATACAATCGAATATTCCGCCAGGTCAATTGAGTTATTTATGGCAAGTACCTGCTGGCGCTACAACGCAGGGTCAAATCAGAGTTTTCCAAAATAACAGCAGTACAGATTACCAGGATATGAGTATGAATTTCACCATTCAACCGCCTGTGGTACTCCCGGAGATAAATATTCCTGCACATGATACCACGATTGAAAGTGATGTGCTTCATCAAGGCGAAGTCATCCTGACTTGGCTTAATCATCACGGCGGAGCAACAGCTACTAATTTTTGTGGTACGATCAACTGGACAAATGATTTTGACGGATTAAGTATTGACTGCGGAGCTACCGGAAGTTCTTTGGTAACATTTACGGCCACCGATCAATGCGGAAGTACAAATGCAAGTGCTACGCTCACTGTTATTGACTCTGCGAATCCAATTGTGGACACTCAAGCCAATGATCTGATTGTTGAATGTGATGGTAGTGGTAATACATCTCAACTGAATACATGGTTACAAAGCCATGGAGGAGGGCATGCAACTGATGCAGGTGGAAGTGTAGCCTGGACCCATAATTTTACAGCATTGAGCAATGGTTGCGGCACGTCAGGCAATACGTCGGTCATATTTACAGCTGCTGATGCATGTGGTAATAGTACTTCTACAACTGCATCATTTTCCATTGTTGATACCACAGTTCCGGGGCTATTCTCTATAGCTCATGATACGACTATCGATTGTGCAGGCTCTAATACATCTGCTGTACTTCGCTGGCTGAACAATCATGGTGGTGCGGCAGCAAATGATAATTGCGGGAATATTCATTGGACACATAACTTCCCTGCTATATCGGACACTTGTGCTGCGGCAGGGAATCACATTATCACGTTCACAGCTTCTGACGAATGCGGAAATACCAAAACTGTAACTGCTACATTTACAATATTGGGCGCGTCCGGAACCTCAACTCCTGAATCATCTGACGCAGCTATTAAATTATATCCCAATCCTGTTCATGATGTACTCAACATTGATATAGACAAAAATGAATCACAATCCGTAGATCTGGTGCTATATGATGCATTTGGAAAAACGCTTTGGTTTAATCACAGTAATGCTAAACATGTTTCAGTTCCCGTCAGTAAATATTCTGCCGATATATATTTCATTGCCGTAAGGACAGATGCAGGCACTTATATGCGGAAGGTGGTGATTGAATGATCACGTTCGCAATGAGCAATTGGCAATTGGCAATGAGCAAAAAACAACACTGACGCTGACGTTCGAGTGTCTCTGACCTCGAACTCCCCGAAATCAAATGAACAACAAAATCTGACGTTCGAGTGTCTCCGACCTCGAACTCATTTTACCCCCCGGCCCCTGAAAGGGAGATGTATTATTTTTCTATTTCAATTCTAAGTGACTTCTTATGTGAGCTTAAGTTCCTAAGTGGTAAAAATGAGGAGCAACGAAAGTCTTCCATTTACTACTATTTCCCTATGTGACTTTCTATGTTAACTATGTGCCTATGTGGTAAACTTTCTTTTCTAAGTGTCTACTGAAGTGAACTTAAGTTCCTAAGTGGTAAACTTACTGACCCTCGAACTTGCCGAAATCAAATGAACTACGCGTCTTTGTCACTCATGTTCGAGGTCAGAGACAC
>JBATMM010000013.1:0-2476 GCA_049289835.1 Saprospiraceae bacterium
CCTTCTCCTTCTCCTTCTCCTTCGCCTTTTTCATTTCAAAAACCTCCCACCATGCTTCCAATGCCTGGCAAGTATAAAACCTGCTAATGCACCACCTAAGTGAGCAAAATGAGCTACATTTCCTCCGGTTCCTGTGAGTCCCTGATACAAACCTATTCCGATAAGTATTAAAGCCATCACCCACGCTTTGATGGGTATAGGAGGAAACAACAACATCAATTCCCTGTCAGGATATAATGTAGCGAAGGCTATTACAACTCCAAAAACAGCACCGGAAGCACCCAGCACTGAAAAGACAGGCATCATATCTGTGCTCCCCAAAAGATAAGGAAGGTAAAACACCAGGCAGTGTGCCGCTAATGCTACCAATCCCGAGATCATATACAATCCTAAAAAACGCTTTGGTCCTAAAGTCATCTCCACAGCAGGACCCATAAAATAAAGACTCAGCATGTTGAAAAATATATGCGATACTTCAAAATGCGTAAACATATAGGTGATGATCTGAAAAGGCTGAAATTGACCTGTAGCCGGTGAGTAAAACGGCATCATCTCTGCGATATGCTCAGGCAATAAATGGATCGCAATAAAAAAAAGTGCATTAAGGATCAACAGGTGTTTTACAATCGGGGTTATGGGCATCATGTTTGTGTAGTGCGTTTAAGTTAGGATTGGAATCGCCTTGACATTTCATCTTTCGGAATGGTGATGAACGTCCTTCTTCCGGATGGACTTGTATACGGATTTTCAGAAGCCATCAATTCTTCAACAAGCATTTGCATTTCTTCCATCGTCATCGCATCACCACGTTTCCGACTCAGATTTGATGCAAGAGCAAAAGCAATCTTTTCAACCGGTTTCATATCAGGCGTATCATGGCCTGACTTGAATCTATCCAGGACATCATCAATCGCCTGTTGAGGTGATATCAGATCGGTGATGATCGCCGGTATGCCATGTACAATAAAACTTCCATGCCCGAATTCAGCGATATCAAAACCAAGATATTGAAGATGGGGTAGAAGCTCTTTCAATAACATGGTATCCGAAGCATGACTCTGTATGGTCTCTGGCCACAATAATTTTTGGATCGCAGGATTGTGGATCGCCAGGTCTTTCATCATCGATTCAAAGATGACTCTTTCGTGCGCAGCCCGTTGATCAATGATGACAAGGTCAGATATACCGGGCAATAGAATATAACGCTGCCACAATTGAATAGGTGTTGATGATTGTGATAACAAATCTTCACCGGTTTCACTTCCCTGGAATAATGGACCGTAAGGATTCGTTGTCTCACCTGGTTCATCACTTTTCTCAATTGAAAATCCTTCAATGGATTCAAGAAGGGCTCCCCATTTTTTTATATTTTCTTTTTCCTGATATCGGTCCTGTTCAAGCCTTGACATACCTGCTGTCGAAGAGTTCTGATTTGCTCTTTCTCCGGATGCGCGATCGATAGCTATTTCCTGTTCGAAATCAAGACTAGGTGTAATACTGTATTTTCCAAGTGCATGTCTACAGGCCACTCTCAGATAATTGTATATGATGCGCTCATCTTCAAATTTTATTTCCTGTTTAGTCGGATGCACATTGACATCAATCTTATCTGTATTGATTTCAAGAAACAAAACGAAGAAGGGAAATTGATCTGAAGGTAAAATATCTTCATAAGCAGATTTTACGGCATGTTGCAAATACGAACTCCGGATATATCTTCTGTTGACAAATAAAAATTGTTCGCCCCTTGTCTTCTTTCCCAGTTTTGGTTTGCCGATATAGCCACTGAAGTTGACATAATTTGTGTCCTCTTCTACCGGAACTAAAAATTCATTTATCCGCTTTCCAAATATGTTGAGGATCCTGCTCCTCAGGGATACTTCCTGAAGATTATAGATCTCCTGATCATTGTGGTAAAGTTTAAACTGAACACTTTCAAAAGCGAGTGCTATCCGGTGAAACTCATCAAGAATATGACGCATCTCCACAGGATCACTTTTTAGAAATTTTCGTCGCGCCGGAACATTATAAAAAAGATTTCGGACGATGATCGACGTACCCACAGGACATTGACATCCTTCCTGAACAGTCACTACTGATGCTTCTACTATCAATCTTGTACCGATGACATCATCTGCACGTCTTGTCTTAATCTCCATCTGAGAAATAGCAGCGATAGATGCCAATGCTTCTCCCCTGAAACCCATCGTGCGGATATCAAACAGATCTTCAGCTTTTCTAAGCTTCGATGTTGCATGACGCTCAAGACTCATCCTCGCATCCGTCGGCGACATCCCTGAACCATTGTCCTGGATATGAATCGAGGTCTTCCCCGCATCCTTTATGATGACATTTATTTCAGTCGCCCCGGCATCGACAGCATTATCCAGCAATTCTTTTATCACAGATGCAGGTCGCTGAATCACTTCACCGGCAGCGATCTGATTGGCAATAGAATCTGGAAGAAGTCTGATGA
>JBATMM010000014.1:0-5466 GCA_049289835.1 Saprospiraceae bacterium
TGCAGGCCTGTAAAGAATTAGAAGTAGAGTTTCAACGGATAAAAAATACAAAGTAATGGATACCGAAAAAATAAAAATATTCCTGGTAGATGATGATGCCGTATTTCTAAAATCACTGGAAATCGAATTCCTCAGTACCGCTGATTTTATCATTGAGACATACGCTACAGGTGAACTCTGCATAAAGAATATATTGCACAACCCTGACGTCATCATTTTAGATTATCATCTTGATGGCATTGACAAAAATGCTATGAATGGCATAGAAACACTTGATAAAATAAAAATTATTATTCCGGATATCCCTGTGGTGATGCTATCGTCCCAGGATAAAATCGAAGTGGCTATAAATTGTATGCATCACGGAGCTATTGATTATGTAGTGAAAAGTGAAACTGCTTTTATGCGATTACAAAAAATCATCACGGACATTTTTAGTTACAAAAAAATGGAAAAGACGCTGGACTGGTATATGGAAAGAGTGTGAAAACGAATAACGAATAACGAATAACGAATAACGAATTTAACAAAAAATACTGACGTTCGAGCGTCTCTGACCTCGAATCGGTGCAAATCAAATGAGTCCGAAAAATAGCCACCGGAATATTCTGACTTCTTTCTCTTAATGCAATATGTTTTTAACTGGAATTTCTTCTGCGCTTTCCCATTCATTCATGGCATTAAATATTTTAAACGAATCAAATAAACCGAGTTGAGATTTGTGAATTGGTGAAGGGATCATTATCCCCGATGAAATTAATCGCTTCCACGTCGTACCGGCCAATAAGGGAATAGAGGGTGAATACCATCGTCCGTTTTTTGAAAAAGCAATATTGGCTATCGAAGTATCGGTAATCCATCCATCACGGGTCATCAGGATATCATCAGATTCCTTTCGTTGGGTATAGAGATTCTCAAGTACAATGCGGTCTGCATATTTGTATTTATAATCATAAGCATCTGGAATCTCGATCAATTGCAAACGCTGAATAGAGTGAAGCCTATATTCAAAGTAATGCACTGTTAGTTCAGCTTGATTATAAAGCACGCGACAACGCACTGTACCCTGCATAAAACGTAAAGGTGGACGTATCAAATCAATAAGTTCCCATTCATGTTGGATTGCAGGAAATAAATGTTGCATTGTATTTTTAATCCTGCGTTGATGCCAATCGAGGTGTTGCGGCATTCCGTCACGGATACAAATCGTTTCGAGGAATTGCGCCTGAGGTACGTTCATCGCGGAATATAGATTTTATCGATCATCTCCTGATATTCCTGCATCATCTCACTCCGATAGGTAATCCCTCCACCACTCCGGTAATAATATCCATCCGACCGCTGCTCAATCATCCGAATCATTACACCACTATCCAGGTTCTCTCCATCAAATACTCCAAACACCCCGGTGTAATGTCCACGAGGTTCAGGTTCGATCTGATGGATGAGTTCAACTGTTCTTTTCTTAGGCGCACCAGTGACAGACCCTGCAGGCAAGAGCGCATAAAAAATACTTCCCAGTCTATTCAAATAATCACCAGGTAACTTGCCGCTTATTTCCGAACTACACTGCAACAATGTTTTTCCTGATGTTTGGATCTCACTGATGTATCTGTAATGTACCACTTCAACTTCTTTAGCCACAATACTCAGATCATTTCGCAGGAGATCTACTACCGTTGCATGTTCTTCCTGCTCTTTGATATCGTTCAATAAGATAGCTTTCGCATCAGGAACTGCAGCATCGATCGTACCTTTCATCGGAAATGTACGAATCAAACCTTCTTGTATTTCAACAAATCGCTCTGGAGAGAAAACGACAAACTTTCCTGGTAATAGTAATTTGTATGGAGCAATAGCCGTATCAAAAACTTCTTCAAGAGATGACACACCTTCAATCCGGGTTGCATAACAGAGATTCAAAAGATAAGTATCTCCTGCCTGGATTGCTTTTTTTACCTGATCAAATCCATGATGATATTCTTTTTGTGTGACAGGATAGGATTGTATTTGGATTTCCTTTTTCTGAATAGTAGAATTTTCCACAGGTGCATTTCCCCGGTTGATCTCAAAGCGGATACCTTTTTCCAATGCTTCCTGAAAGGTGAACACTTGCGGAGAAAGAAAATCAAAATCAAGAATAAAAAGAAATGGGACTCCTTCAGCACCCAATTGATTCATCCTCGCCACCCAATGCGGAAAGATTTTGATGGTCTGGTCAGCCCGGAATGAATTTATTCTGCGCGTTTGCGACATGTGACTGACATTCGTTTAAGGCCATCAATCGTATCTATGCGCATAAAAGGTTCAATGGTCAATTGATATTCTCCAATTTCAGGAAAAGTAAAACCATGCTGAAGAGGTAGTGTTACTTTGCATGTTTTACTGCTGCATTTTCCGGCCCATGACCCATCAGGATTCGCTAATTCGAGGGAAGTAACAGAACTTATTTTTTTCCCGGATGGAAAAGTAGTTAATAATCTGATGTACAGATTTTGATATTTATATGAGGCTTTATGTTCTATCTCTATATCCATGAGATAGGCCTGCGTAGTATCAGAAGCAGTGATCTTCATCATCTTATTGTCCCCTGTGATCCAGCCATGATCATGGAAGTCCCATTTAGCATGTGCCAGTATATCTTTTTTGCAGGAAGATAAACTCGCCAGTAAAAGGAGGCCAATGCAGAGATACCTGATCAATTAAAAAATTCTTTCATCCGCTCAAAAAATCCTTTTTCAGTCTTGCTTGGCTGCGGTTTGAAATTTGGCGACAACTGTAATTTCTCGAGGATATGTTTTTCGTCGTCTGACAGTTTTCTCGGTGTCCATATATTGACATAGATCAATTGGTCTCCTTTTCCATACGCTTGTACAGATGGTAGTCCCTTTCCATTCAGTCTGAATATTTTTCCACTCGTCGTACCTGGCGGAATTTTAATTTTTACAGGCCCACTGAGTGTAGGTATATCCACAGAAGTACCAATGGCCGCTTCCGGAAAACTGATATGTAAATCGTATACCAGATTATTGCCGTCACGCTTCAGATCAGCATGTGGCTTTACTTCGATAGCGATGAGCAGATCTCCTGCCGGTCCTCCTTTGATACCAGCATTTCCTTTGCCACGCATAGAAAGCTGCATACCATCTTCTACACCTGCCGGAATATCAATATCAATAGTTTCTTCTTCGATGGTACGTCCTTCTCCACGACATTTAGGACATGGTTCAACAACGATAGATCCTGTTCCGTGACAGTTAGGACATTGTGTTGTTGTCTGCATCTGGCCCAGGAAAGTACTTCTCACTTGTCTGACTACACCAGCACCTCCGCATGTCTGACAATTTTTCACGGCACCATCTTTTGCACCACTGCCTTTACATGTCGTACACTTAATTCTTTTTTTAACCTTGATGGTTTTCTTGACCCCGGACTCTACTTCTTCAAGTGTGAGCGTGAGCTTGATGCGAAGATTACTTCCTTTTTGGCCGGTACTTCGTTGTTGAGTGCGATTCCCAAAAAAAGATTCAAATGGGCTGTCTGAAAAAACATCTCCAAACTGGCTGAAGATATCATCCATCGTCATGCCATCTGCTGTCTGAAAACCACTTTGACCATTCATCCCTGCATGACCAAAACGATCATAGCGTGCACGACTGTCCGGATCGCTCAGCACCTCATAGGCTTCAGCAGCTTCTTTAAATTTTTCTTCCGCAGCTTTATTATCCGGATTGCGATCAGGGTGAAATTTCATTGCGATCTTACGATAGGATTTTTTGATCACTACCTCATCCGCATCTTTTGGAACTTCAAGTATTTCGTAATAGTCACGTTTGCTCATAATTCTTTTTTATTTACCGACGACCACTTTCGCATGACGAATGATCTTATCGTTCAGCAAGTATCCTTTTTCAATGACATCAATAACTTTTCCTTTCATGTTTTCATCTGGTGCATGAACCTCTGTGATCGCTTCGTGTAATTCTGCGTCAAATGTTTCCCCCAGGCTCTCCATTGGCCTCAATCCGGATGACTGGAGAATATTATTGAGGCGATTGTATACCAAACGAACTCCTTCGCTGAAGTGCTCATCCGAAGATTCTTCTGCATGCTTTTTAGCCCTTTCAAAATCATCCAGCACCGGGAGAAGAGAAACAATCAAATCTTTTGAAGCGGAATTAAGCAGCTCCAACCGTTCACGCATTGTCCTCTTCTTATAATTTTCAAATTCTGCCAACAGACGAAGATTTTTTTCTTTCAATTCTGCTACCGTAGCCTCGAGAACAGCTACAGCACCATCAGACACATTTTCGCTTGTATCTGAGTCTTCAGGTTCGTCCCTGAAGGATTTATTGAAATCAAATAGTTTCTCATCCTCCGGGTTTTCGGTCGGATGTTTATGATGCTTTTTGTGGTGATTTGAATGTTCTGTAGTCATTATCTATTTATTAAAACAGGCCATGGGCCCAGAATTTTAGTGAATGGACATAAAGCGCAAAAGTACTGCCATATGCCTTAATTGTGCCAATTTGACAGCAGAAGGCAGGATTATCATTCGATGAGGCAGATTCCAACCTGAAAAGACAGGATATCAATCAGATTTTCCGCCAACAGGTTCTTTCAATTTTGATTGTAATAGCTTGACTATTTGACTCATAGGAAGATCAACACCGATGATGATGCCTTGCGGATTAATCAGAAAAGTAGTAGGAAGTTGTTTGACACCATAGGCTTTAACGATCGGTGAGTCAAACAAATTCAAGGCTAAAAAATGATAAGGCCAGCTTAAATGATCTTGTTGAATTATCCTTTGCCAGCTTCGATCGTTGTTTTCAACCGCCACACTTATCATTTCAAAATCAGTGGCATCCCTAAAGGCTTGTCCATGAAACCTGCTATACAACTCCACTAAAGCAGGATGCGATTGAAGACATGGACCACACCAGGATCCCCAAAAATCGAGCAGTACATATCTGCCTTTCAGATCAGACAATGAAAAACTTGTCCCATCCGGCAGTTTGTCAACGAACTCATATGCCTTTTGACCCTGTACCAGCCGGGGCTTCAGATAATAAGCACGGCCCACATAATACCCGACAATCAACAATAAACTGATACCTATCATCCAAATCATACTCTTCATGTGTTACGCTAACAGATTTAATGTAAAAATGGTTAAAAAAGACGATGGACGATGGACCATAGACCGCAGACGATAGACAATGGACAAGGATTATGCACGAGGACTATTGACAAAGTACCACAGACACTTATAAGAATATACCTCATGTGCATGATCTTCATATCACTTAATTATCCATGGTCTGCGGTCTATCGTCTATGGTCCATTGTCTATTTTCTTTTCCGAAACATAAATGACTTTATCACGTGATCATCCCTGCATATGATAGTTTTTTTTGAAAGGAATTTTACATTCTGGTATTGGAATTTTGAATAATCTACACT
>JBATMM010000015.1:0-2826 GCA_049289835.1 Saprospiraceae bacterium
TATTAAAGTTACTCCTGTTCAGCACCTGGAATGTTTTACCAAAATCATCAACAGATGCAAAAATGAATTGCTTATGGGGCCTGGCGGCATAGAGTACACTTCCAAAATCTTTGTAAGTCAATGACGATAGTTCAGGAAATTTATATTTCCTCATCCTTGCAGGAGATTGGTCGTACGCAAACACATTGGTAGTTCCTTCGAATGTGGATACATCGATAACCGGAAATGAAAAACTGTTGTCAACCACTGAAGAACTGAGAACTTCATTTTTATAATCAAGTACAGACAAGCGGGTGTTAATCCTGTCAAACATGACTAATTTGTCTAGCCCTTCCTCATGACCCGCACGGTCATTGAATCCATTAAATAATGCGAAATCCTGATCAAGACAAACCGTGGATGAATAGAGAAATCGATCATTTACTGAGGTGTATAACTTGTAACATAAGCGCTCAGCAAAAAGAGCATTTGAAACAGATAAAGAATGAATATCACGATTGTCAATACGTTTCAAAACTGTAGTCTCGGCATTGACGACTGGAGTGGGTCCATTTGGAATGTCAGTCGTGGATTGAAGAATAATATATTCTTTAAATCCGGTCACATGTACAGGGTCCCAACTCAAAGTGATCAGAGAAAGATTCTGATTTGCGTGTAAGGTCAAAGCCGGATCAGAACCCGATATCCCCGGATCTTCAAGATGGCAAGCAGAAAGAAAAGAAAGCCCCCACATCAGGATGACAGCGGTTTTTATTCCTTTGGGATCAATCATGAATGAGGTGGTTATACTTTATTCAAATAAGCAAGACGCTGACCTATTACCGTTGGGTTGGGTTTATTCCCATAAATTTACCCCGTGAATAAAATTCCCATGGCAAGTTTTGCCGAATTTATTGAATTTTTCCCTTTGCTGGATCTGCCATTTAGCCTTTTGCCGGATATAGGTCAGATACCTTCCGCTTCCCTGCCGCTGCCGGAAGTGATGATTGATGCCTATATATTGCCTTTTGAAGGTGATGAGGTGGATGAATACACAGAGTATATTCCTTATGGAAGGATAGAAGGCCCCAAAGATTTCCAGGCATTGATTTATTGGAAAGCCGGTCTTTTGAAGTATGAATTTATCCTT
The DNA here is from genome assembly GCA_049289835.1 of Saprospiraceae bacterium. Lineage (GTDB taxonomy): Bacteria > Bacteroidota > Bacteroidia > Chitinophagales > Saprospiraceae > Opimibacter. Next base: position 1,130 of record JBATMM010000015.1, read on the forward strand.
GCCACGTATGGTTTAGATGGACACCTGATCAGCCATGCTATTGTCGGTGGTCTGCGATCTGATGAGGAAGGCATTCTTCATTCTGTTTCCATCTTTAATACAGACTTGAGCATTACGATTGCCGAAGGATTGACGCCCGAAGAAGAAAATTCGCTGGATATGAATAATACCAGCACCTACCAGATGGCAATCCTGCCTGACGGTTATATTAGTTATGAAATGAATGAAGAAGACAAAGAAGAATAAAACAACGTCAATACCCCCATTGACAAAAATTAAAGGACAGAAACTGCCCTATGAAAAATTAAGAGCCCTGGTAGTGGATACAATCCAACAAAGCAGAAATCCAGCATGGACTCCCCGTCAACTGATTAAGAAACTCAAAATCGCCAATGGCAAATCGGATTTAGCCAGAGTTCTCGATGGACTGGTGAAACAGGGAAAACTTTCTGTTGATGCAGAAGGTGTATACACAAGCTTATCAGTAAAATCAAAACCATCCTCAACTCTTCAAAAACCTGCGAAAGCTTCAGGCAATAAAGTGTACTCAGGCAGGGTAGATATGACAAGGTCAGGCTCTGCATACATCATCACAGAGGAACTCGAAGAAGATGTCTATGTATCCGCAAGAAATACCGGAGGTGCTATGCACAAAGACCAGGTTCAATTCGAACTCATCTCTCAGCGACGTGGCAGAAAACCTGAAGGACTTGTAGTGAATATATTGAAAAGAGCAATTGAGCAAATCATCGGTACATTAAAGTTTTATAAAAAGTTTGCCGTCGTTGTTCCGGATAGAACGAACATCCAGTTTGATGTCATCGTTCCGATGGACAAGCTGGCTGAGGCCGTAGATGGTGATAAAGTAGTGGTGAAGATCACAGAGTGGAATGGCAACTCACCTACAGGTGAAGTAGTACATGTCATGGGTGCTTCAGGTAGTCATGAACTGGAAATGCAATCCATTCTGATCAACAATGGATTCAATCTTGCATTCCCAGATGAAGTCATCGAAGAAAGCCGGAAATTACCTGACCATATTTCTGAAGAAGAAATAGCTAAGCGTCGCGATTTTAGAAAGATCACCACATTTACGATCGATCCGATCACGGCGAAAGATTTTGATGATGCACTTTCTATACAGACATTGGAAAATGGAAATACAGAAGTAGGGGTGCACATTGCTGACGTTTCACATTATGTATTACCCGGGACGGCTTTGGATAAAGAAGCTTATTTCCGTTCTACTTCAGTTTATCTCGTGGATCGTGTATGTCCTATGCTTCCTGAAAAATTATCCAATGAACTTTGCTCGTTGCGTCCACTTGAGGAGAGTCTGTGTTATTCAGCAGTATTTGAAATTGATCATGATCACCATGTTGTATCCAGATGGTTTGGGCGGACAGTTATATACTCCGATCACCGTTTTTCTTATGAAGATGCACAGGTTGGTTTGGAAACAGGTGAAGGACCATTTGCAGAAGAATTAAAGAAATTGAATAAGATTTCGAAATCGATCCGGAAGAAAAGATTCAAAGATGGCGCCATCACATTTGAGACGGATGAACTGCAATTCAAAGTGGATGAGATGGGCCAGACGCTCGAAATTTTTGTGAAGGAACGCAAGGACGCCCATTTGCTCATCGAAGATTTTATGCTGTTGGCCAATCGCGAAGTAGCTACGTTGATGGCGCATA
>JBATMM010000016.1:0-4823 GCA_049289835.1 Saprospiraceae bacterium
AGCAAGGGTCAATAAGATTTCTGTTGCATAATGGTCTATTGATTTTAAAAGTAAATGCAGGAAATAGCCTAAAGCGAAACCCATGACAATACCACCAACCGCTTCCTGAATAAATATAAGTCCGAAACGGGAAAAACTAAAAGTCCCCGTCGATAATGTTTCTACTAATGCAATAAATATTACAACTCCAACACCATCATTAAATAAACTTTCACCTATTATGGTGTATTCTGTTTTTTTTGGAACGTTTGCTTTTGACAATATTCCTAAAACTGCAATGGGGTCCGTTGGTGATATTAATGCTCCAAAAATCAGGCAATAAATGAAATCAATTTGAAGGTCAAAACATTTAGTTAGTCCGTAAAAAAGTGCTGCAATAATAATTGTCGAAAGTAAAACACCTCCTAATGCAAATGTGGCAATGGGCTTTATTTGTTGTTTAAGGTTGTTCCAATTGGTGTGTAATGCACCTGCAAAAAGCAAAAATCCCAATAAAATATTCAGTACAATTTTGTCAATTTTTACAAGTTCAATATAAGATTTGATTTCCTGAACCGGGACATTGAGCCATAGCTTTGAACTTATGATCAATACAGAAAGAATAGTGGATAGAAAAAAAAGTCCAATGACAAAAGGTAGTTTCAGAAACCGTTGGTTTACATATGCAAAACCTGCCGATAAGCAAATTAGAATGGTCAGGGCAGGATATATATTCATTTATATTTTGATCTCTATTTTGAAGCTGGCTCTCTGCCCTTTGATCTTTGCCCCCTACTTTTGCCGTGAAGATAAAGGATTGCTGAAGTTCTATGTATACCCACCGTTGTAATGGCGTTGCAGACGCACAAGGGCAGGCTCAATCTGACTTCAACAGTTTCGTTTATTTGTGGCCAAAAGCTACAAATATTTGAGGATTACTTCTGCCTTCGGTTTGTTTTACTTCTCCTGATTTGCCCTATGGCTATTATCCCGATGATTAAAGGGAGAGAAAGTTTATACAGTTGTGTCTTATCACCGGAGTAAGAATACGAGATGATGACTGCGATCATGGACATGATGCAAAAAAACAATCCAATCATTTGCAGCGTTATTTTTAATTTTTCACTTTGATTTTTATTTTTTAGAATTCGGAATCCAAGAAAAAGTATAACTGCTATAGCAACTGGAATGAAGTATAATAGTTTCATATGAAGTGATTTGATTTGTTTTCAGTTTTGCAGGCTATACTAACTATTTATCCTTAAGCATATCTTATTATTCCCAACTACAATTTCCTGATTTGGTAAGGAATTATTTGCTTTCATTTTTTCGCATTGTTAAACTCCTTCAGGCATTCATCCAGTGGACTTCCATTATCATGAATGCATTCACAAAATTTAAATCCGGCGGCTTCATTTTTCGTGTTTATAAATTGCTTTTTACAATCTGATAATGAATTTCTTGGCATGGCACCATATCCGAATTGAGCTATTAAAACTGTAAGTACGACTGTAATCATGACTCCTGTGAAAAATATAAAAGGAAATTTGTTATTATACTTTGTTGGTGGCTCTAATATTCCAAAACCTGAAAAATATTTGAGTGGCAAAATATATTTTAGTCTGTCATAATTCCAAATGAGTATATATAAATTGGCAAGAACCATTAATGGAGATGTTACAATAGAACCTTCAAAACGGACAGCAAAGGAAAGCAGCCAGATATTTATAATAATTGGAAAATATAGTAATGCTCCCAGGGTTACAGTTCTGGGTATTATCAACAAAATGGCAGCAGCGACCTGGGTGATTCCAATGAACGTGTAATAATAGCCTGTATGATGCAAAGCTTCCAGATATGCCCCCATGGGGTGTTTGATTGATAAACCGCTGGCGAATCTTTCACCAAGAATTTTTACCATTCCTGCAACGATGAAAGCGAAGGCTAATGTTAAACGACAAAAGATTGAAAATAACCAATACCATCTATTCTGCTTCGTTTTTAAATAGAATGTTTCGAATTTAGATAAAGTGTTCATTCACTGGTTGATGATTTTTAAATTACTTTCTTGTAGACAATTGACAATTTAATTTTGTTTTCAATAGGCAAAAGCACAAGTTCTGGGCTACCCGTAAATACTTTGCACTGCCATACCTGCTATTCTGATTTATTGTTCTTTTAAAAATTGAAAGAAAATTATTAATCTTTTACGCAGCGGCAGGACACACCATGTTTCTGCGGGTCAAACGAGAAGCCATCGAGGGTATCACTATCGGCCAGGATGCCCCGGCACCGCCATTCACTTTCGGTAATTGTTGTTGTTCCGAATATCGCAGAGTATCCTTTATTCAGAAAATAATCCGGCTTGGAAATGTCGCTGGTGAATCCTCCCGGAAGGGCCGTAAAACCACTGCTATTGGTAGCGTTGAGATTGGGACTGTTCCAGAGAAATGAAGTTGATTTTAACTTCCCGCCATCCTGTTCACCTAAAGTCCCGGACAAATCAGAAAATTCTTCCTCGCTGGGCACATGCCAGCCATTTGGACAAATACCTCTTACGCCACTTGGATTTGCACTAGTAGAACCGGCACCTTGCATGATGGTATTGAAGTTATACAATCTTCCATATATCGCACCATTGGCAGGATCGTTTTCATAGGTAACACTTCCTGGTGCATTGTAATTCAGATTCCGTTTCATCCAGTACTGTTCGCCTATGCATACGGTTGGATATCTCTGCCCGTCGCGGATATCCGTGAGCGTATCTCCGCATTTTGCGTATCTGTAATCGTTTGCACCATAGTGTCTGAAATATAAGTTACCATATTTCATCTTATTTAAATTTTCCGGTTCGAAATACTCCGTTATATTATCAGGTTTGAGATTTGCTATACCCGTACTGTCCTGGTCTTCAGCTAATCTTTTAATGAATATAATCTCCATTTCTTTTGCCATAGAATCCAGGACCTGTCTGGAAGAACCTATTGGTATTAATTCGGTCTTAAATAGAAATTCGTTTCGGGTATACCCATAATAACTGATTAAACCAAGATCAATAAAAGCTTTGCCCACGGGGTATTCAAAAGTCCTTGTTCGCCCCGGAATAGTAACAACCATATGATCCGGTGTGATTACTTGTTTCGAGGGAGTCGTAAACGATGTAAGTATGAAGCCACTATTGCACATATTCCCAAAAATAATGGTCTTCGGCATAGGAGGTAATTTGGAAAGGTAATACCCGGATAACGATACCGAAGAGACATGATCTTTTTTAAGTTCATTAACCCAATCCGATTGTTTAGGATTTCCCTTAACGCTTGCGCCTAATTCAATATCCCCTGAAAGTACTTTATCGGCGCTACCGGATCCTATTTGTGTATCAATTTGATTTCTTACAGATTCCTCAGTCCTGGGCGTATTTGAAAAATCAAATGATTTGCCCAATCCAAATCCAGATACTTGCCCGTGCCCGTCTATAATAACTAAACCATAGTCTTTGAAGGTTTCCACGGATTCCAATGTACATTGTTCGTCCCTTAGAATAGTAACTTCCAGGTCTAAACCTGCATTATTCAAAATAGCAGATACAATTTGGATCTGAGGTTCCAGGTGTAGTCCCTGTACAGCGGTCTCAAATAGTAACACCTTTTTATTCTCGATATCATGAGAAAGAATCTCATTGGCGTGGTTAATAAATTCAGTACCTGCATGGATTGTACTACCACCTTTCCCGCCTCTGTATAGGCTATGCCCGTTGTCATCAATAGCATCAAAATAGAACGTAGTTTCAATCCCTGATTTTAAAGTTATATAGATGTAGTTGTCACCATTTGAAAAAGTTGACTCAACATTTGGTTGTGTCAGCAACCAATATTCGGTTAGATCCATTGAATTTGTCAAATCTCCATTCGTTAAATGAGCATATTGAATAAATTTGGACTCAGATGAATCCAGAATGGTAACGACTTCCAGCAGCGAAGGCTGATAAATGTCCGAAGACGAAAACTTTATATTCGAAATGGTATTGACGGCGATCGAATCTTTTGTTCCGTTCTTGCGGTCGATCACAAGTTTGGTTTGACCAAACGATACGAAATATGAAATGAGCAGGAACGTAAAGAGAACAAGATGTTTCATAATATTTTATCTTAAAGTAGGGTGCGTATTTGAATGAAAGTCTTTTTATTTAATGATTCAGAAGATCTATTTCAATAAAATCATTTTTTTTGTTTCCATATATTCCCCAACCTGTAGCCTGTAAAAGTAGACACCACCAGGAAGTGTTGAAGTATCCCATGAAATCTGGTGCATTCCAGAACTTTGTTGTTCCTTCACAAGCGTTACGATTGCCCTGCCTGTCATCGAGGAGACGGTGAGTGTTACGTGTTGCCGTTTCGTTAAATAGTAAGGAATAGTTGTGGATAGATTGAACGGGTTTGGATAATTTTGCCCGAGGTTATTTCCATTCTCAGTTTCCAACTTAACAGTTTCAATGGAGGTGCTTTCGTCCCAACCGATGAATGACATTGCGGAGATAGATGAAATGGCATACTTCTGCAAAACGTTTCCATTCAATTTGATGAAAATTGAATCGGCAGACTGATCGTTGGAAAAATTGATCCCATCGAGTGATGATATTGAATATTGGATAAGTGAACCGGATTTCAAATTCAGGTTTAGTGTATCCATTCCCTGCACCCCTGAAAAAGTGAGGCTATTCACCGAGGTAAGAGCATACTGATTGACGACACCCGATTTTAATTTCACATTCATTGTATCGGCTGTTTGTGCGGTCGCGTTTGTAGCGATTAAGATCAGGAGATAGCATATTTTACGAATCATAA
>JBATMM010000017.1:0-10609 GCA_049289835.1 Saprospiraceae bacterium
AGACCGGGAACATCATTTTTGACATTGTACTTAAATCGCGCATCTGAAGGAAAGCTCCACGCCACCTGACCTTCAATCACGGTCATCATAGTATTCCCGATACGGGATTTATTGGTAGTCGTAGCAACCGTATTGTAGCCGATAGCTACGGTATTGTCCAATGGAGTCTGATTGAGATTCGCATATGCTCCAATGGCTACGTTATTTGATCCGGTTTGATTCTGATAAAGGGATTGATCTCCTATAGCGGTATTGTATGATCCTGTTGTATTGTTGGAAGCACCGCCAACTCCATATACTGAATTACCTTCTCCGATCGTATTGCTAAGAAGGCTGCTATTTCCGACCGCTGTATTTGATGAGCCTATGCATTGAGTTAATACTGAAGCTCCAATGGCAACGTTACCGGAACCGTCAACATTTTTCAAAAGGCTTTCGTGCCCTATGCCGAGATTGAAAGATCCTCGCTTATTTGAAAATAATGCCTTGTTTCCAATTCCAAGATTATTAATTCCCTCAATTGAAAATACCACCCCAATGCCCGTATTGTATAATGCCGAGTCACCTATGGCAATGAGCGGGCCTCTGGTGGTAGTGAAAGCCAGAGCGGCATTACCAATCGCAATGTTTCCGTAACCGGTTGTATTGTTATATAAAGCTTTATTTCCCTGTGCAATATTATTGTTGCCAGTCGTATTCGAATAAAGCGCCTTACTACCGATGGCTAAATTGGATGTACTATGAATAGGCAGGGTAGCTGTCAAGCCATTGTTGTAAAGTGATGAATCACCTAGTGCGATAAGATTTCCCCGGTTTGTGTTTTTATTTAATGCATCTGAGCCAATAGCTATATTGAAAGACGCTGTGATATTGTTGTATAATGCCTGATGGCCAATGGCTACATTCCGGTTTCCGGTTGTACTATTCCACATGGCGGTATTTCCAATAGTAACATTCCTCGTTCCGGTCGAATTAGATAGCAAAGCATTATTTCCTACGCCGACATTTCCACTTCCTGTCGTATTTGAGGTAAGCGATCCATTGCCCAATGCACAATTCTCAAAACCGGTCGTATTGGAATATAAAGCATCATTTCCAAATGCAGCGTTATGATGACCGGTCGTATTGAAATTAAGAGATGTAGCTCCCACGCCTGTGTTAAAGCTTCCTGTAGTAGTATTGTACAATGCATTGTTTCCTACAGCTGTATTATTTTGACCGGTCGTATTGTGATTCAAGGCATTGAAACCAAATGCTGCATTTGAAAGCCCTGTTGTATTATTCGTGAGTGCATATGAGCCCGTTGCTGTATTAAAAAAGCCGGTCGTGTTTGCCACCAATGCATTATGACCTGTCGCCGTATTGTCAAATCCTGTTGTGTTTGAATACAATGAAGCATCACCATTGGCAGTGTTGTTATTGCCGGTTGTATTTTGGTTCAATGCATTTGTACCTGTCGCTGTATTGTTAGACCCTGTTGTATTTGCATAAAGAGTCTTACTTCCGACAGCGGTATTGTAGGCACCTTCAGAAATAGATGAGGCACCAGTCCCATTTTTAAATAATGCCGAATCACCTACAGCCACAAGATTACCTCTGAGGGTATTGCTGAATAATGCTGAAGCCCCAATCGCGACATTCGAATAGCCTGTAGTATTTGATTTCAGGCTTTGTGAGCCAAGACCTGTGTTTGTGCGACCTGTTGTATTCGATCTTAATGCATCATACCCTGCAGCAGTATTTGCAGAACCTATCGTATTCAGCAAAAGCGATTCGTAACCAAAAGCTGTGTTGTAAAACCCTATGGTGTTGGAATAAAGGGAATAAGTACCCTGACCTGTATTGTTATATCCGGACGTATTAGCCTGTAAAGACCAGGCGCCGGAAGCAGAATTGTACTGACCGGTAGAATTCAGGGTTAATGCCTTATAACCAAAAGCCGCATTATCATAACCTGTAGAATTGGAGAACAAAGCTCTGTATCCAAGTGAAGAATTTTCTATGCCTGTATTGAGGGTACCCGCACCATCTCCGAGAAATGAATTACCTCCGGTGCTGATGATTTCAATCCGTGGATCGCCATTCGGATTTTTTTTAACATTTACATCCTGACCGAATGCTGATGTCAGGATCAATAAAAGCATCGAGCAAAGTATACTTCGGATCATACTATTGGATTTTTACCAAGCCATACAGGTCAATGGAAAATTACAAAGTTCCAAATTACGAATTGCCTTCAAATGTATCATCGAGTGGGATGGCTATATGAAGGTTAGTATATATCTCACTTCGGCATTGGCTCAGGTTGTTTATCTAATTTCTCAATACATTGGATGAGATTTTCTATGATCACATCCTGCACTTTTCCGAAAGCTGTGAAATTAATATGGGAAGCACCAGGGTTACAGCTCGAATTTCATACAATGGCTGTATTATGATCCCCGATCAACTTTGATGAAAGAGCGTTATATCCTAAACCGGAAATGTAATTTCCTGTAAACTATATATGCGAAAGATAAAGGAACAGTATAAGTATTAGTTTATTGGGTTAAATGAGTAAATGTTTTGATGTTGAAATGTAAAGATTTTTATAATCGTTTTGCCTATTGCCTATCACTAATTGCTCATTGCTTTTTTAAATCTCCTCGACGACAGATTCCCCTTTTCCACTGCCACCAAAGGTCCATTCCCAGGATTCATGCAATCGCACGCGACCCTCTGATAGCACTTCAGGTCGGCTGATGCAATGACCGCTTTTAAGATTTCCATTGGTATCAATATGATGATATACAAATGCAAGGCTGTTATCCTCGCGTACAATACCCAGGATGGATCCCTGCTGAATTCTTCCACCTTTATATGTAGCCGTGAGGATTTGTTCCTGTTGTTTATAATGAAAGACAGTATCACTGTTGACCTGTCCGTTTGGTGTATTGAGAACACCTGCAAATTTTCGATTGTGATAGTTTATTCTCATTTTAATATTTGATTTCTTCAGTTCTTTGTACTGTAGTGCATCCTGCTGCAAATGTCAGGACATTTGGCGGGATCTGTGATTCGCGAGACATTGTTTTTTTGTGTTTCCCGCTACAAAAATATCAACTCAAAGACAGAATCTCGATTTGGCAGAAATCATTATATGTTTGTGCTTTCTTAAATCCCGTATGACCCCGATTCTGGTTCGAAATATAAAACATCTCACGGATGCCCGTTACTTTGCGGCTATGGGGGTGGATTGGATGAGCATAGCGCTGTCTCAGGACCCGGTCTCTTTCATGCTTTGGCATACACTCCGGAACTGGGTGGAAGGCGTCGGACTGGCGGCAGAGATTGATATAAAAGATGAGATGTTATTAGCTAAAACCATCATTGATGCTAAACCGAATGGAATGATCCTAAAAGATACGGCCGATATCGATCTTCCTTCCGGGCTAACACTTTTTTATGAAGCCAATTCACCTCATGAAGGGACAGCAAAGAAGGAAGGAAAAACGATTCTTTTATACAATGACAAGGCATCAATCGATGTTGTATTAAAAATTCCGGCAGATAAACTATTTCTACAGGCAAAGTGGTCAGAAGAAATGCTTGACAATATACTGTCGAAAGGGTATTCAGGAGGCATTTGTTTCATCGGCGGTGATGAGGATATGACCGGGGTGAGAGATTATGGAGCGATGGATGAGATGATGGCGATTCTGGAACGATGAACAATATTAAAAAATGTAAATTCAAAAGAAAACAATGAGAAAAACAATGCGACTGTTGACTATATTTCTTTTTTCCATGACGGGTATTATTTCTAACAGTTCTGCTATGTCAGTTTCTGTGACAGATACGATCAGATATCAATGCCCAATGAAATGTGAAGGAGAAAAAACATACGATCATCCCGGAGCATGTCCGGTATGTGGAATGGATCTTGAAAAACTAGAAGCGAATGACAGCGCTATCGAAAAAGTAAGCAATGTTAAAATCACAGGTGCTATGCTCAATGTGATGCATCTTGGTTTACTGTACGGAACGATAAATCTTGATACGATAGCCAACAAAAAACACCTTTATGGATTGGGACCTCTTGAATATCTGAAGGGTGAAATTTTGATAGATGATGGGAAGTCATTTATCAGTAAAGTGGCTGCTGACGGCTCAATCGCGATGGAAGAAACATATAAAGTAAAAGCTCCTTTCTTTGTTTCAGAAAATGTGGACAAGTGGGAAGAAGTTTCGTTGCCGGAATACATTCAGACTATTCCTCAACTGGAGACATTCCTTGATGCAACAACAAAAGATCACTCCCGACCTTTTGCCTTTCGCGTGACAACCACCATCGAGAATGCCGCCATACACATTGTAAACCTGCCCGATGGAACCACAGTCAGTTCTCCTGAGGATGTCCAGCAACATCAACATCATTTTATTGTAAAAAATACTGATGCTGAATTAATAGGTTTTTTTTCAACACAACACCAGGGTATCTTTACACATCACGACACGTATGTACATATCCACCTGATCACATCCGACAAAAAGAAGATGGGACACGTCGAAAGTTTTGTGATAAAAAAAGGAACGGCAAAACTTTTTTTGCCGGCTGAATAACACTAAACAAGAATCATGAAACAATATTTTCGCATATACTCTTTATCACTCCTGGTTGCCTCGTTTTTATTTTTTGGTTTCACAGATCCGGTAACGCCCTTACCGAAGGGAATAAATAAAATAAATCATGTGGTGGTCATCTACCTTGAGAACCACAGCTTTGATAATCTTTATGGTTTATTTCCCGGTGCTAACGGATTGTCGAATGCCAGGAATATAACACAAGTCGACTCCAAGGGCAAGCCATTTACTTTTCTTCCTGCTGTTCCACACACGAAAGCATTTCCCACGGACCTTCCCAATCATTTTTTCAATATAGATCAGTTTGTGCCGGCGAATATGAAGATCCCCGATCCGGTGCATCGATACTACCAGGAACAGGCACAAATTCATGGAGGCAAAATGGATAAGTTTGTTGATATCAGTGATGCGCAGGGACTGACGATGGGATATTATAACACGGACCTACTTCTACTTGCAGCAGAGGCAAAAAATTATACACTTTGTGACAACATGTTTCACAGTGCATTTGGTGGTTCCTTTCTCAATCATATGTGGCTCGTGGCTGCAGCGTCACCGGTATACCACAATGCACCGGATTCGATAGTAGCACAATTTGATGCGAATGGTATTTTAATTCAGGATGGCATGGTGACGCCGGATGGTTATGCAGTGAATACCTGCTTCACAGTCAACACTCCTCATCCCGATATTAAAGTAAGGAGACCGAAGGAACTATTGCCGACTCAAACTATGACGACCATAGGAGACCGGATGAGTGATAAAAATATTACATGGGCATGGTATTCGGGTGGATGGAATGATGCATTGGCTGGTAAGCCGGACAAGTCATTTCAATTTCATCATCAGCCATTCGCGTACTTTTCAAATTATGCCGAAAACACACCGGGAAGAACAGATCACCTGAAAGACGAAACAGAATTTTTTGCTGCAGCACAAGCCGGTACATTACCTGCAGTGTCTTTTGTGAAACCCATCGGCATCGAAAATGAACACCCCGGATATGCTGATCTTGTCACCGGAGAAAAACATGTTGAAGAAATAATCAATGCTATCCGCAATAGTCCTAACTGGAAAGATTGTGTCATCATCATCACGTATGATGAAAATGGAGGTTTCTGGGATCATGTGTCGCCACCGGTGATCGATAAGTGGGGACCCGGAACACGTGTACCGGGTATTATTATATCACCATTTGCCAAAAAAGGCTATATCGATCATACCCAATATGAAACGTTGAGCATTCTGAGATTGATTGAAAAAAGATGGAAATTAAAATCGCTGACATCGAGGGACAGACGGGCCAAATCTTTTGAGAAATGTTTTGATTTCAGATAAATCTCAAAAGGGATATTCTAAATCAGTATTTATGCGAATATTTTTTGCAATCATCATGATAATCACGCTGGTGGAACTATCAGCTTCCTTTGTCATTTCTTCATGGGAGAAGTACGAAAAATTGTTTCTGGACATACGTGTCAATCAACCGGATCCTTTCCTGGGTGAGTACTTTCAATGGCTTGCCGAACGATTAGAACAGCGAATGCGTGAGAATCCACGTAAACCCTTCTATGTATAGAATATTCCGCTTCAGAAGGAGTATCTTTTAACCGATTAACCGATTGACCTTTCACCTCTTTTCTATGCTTAAATACGGCTACTACATTCTGGGCATAATCTATAGCCTCTTCCTCCTTTATTCCCTATTTACCTATATCACAAAACCAACACCTTCAGGCGACGCCACAGTAGATTGGGCCAGGGGTATTTTCTTTTCCGGAGGGTTGTTGGCTATACTCGTCATCGGATTATTATTTTGGAAAAGACCAACTATTGGTTTCTTCATATTCTGTCTTCCTCTGATGTACCTGGCTCTACCTTTCATTCGTCAAAAGATGACAGATATTTATACCGCAGCCCCTCCGCTCAAAAGTGTTCCGCCATTGACACTCACGATTCAAAACATGACGAAAGCCAAAGTCCATGTTCAACTCAGTTGTTGGTTTACGACGTCTCAAAAAGGAACGTTATCCCTCTATAAAACCATGGACTACACAAGTGAACCTCTGGCAAGCAATGAATACACATTCACGAATTACGAAACAAATTTACTGGCGACAAAATCAAGTTATATATCCGTCATGTTGTACGAACATATCATGGAGACGACGCATGATGTATCCTACGAAAAAGAAATACAGCCCTGCATGTATTTTTATGATGAACAAATCGAAGCCTTTGGACAAGGTCATTATACAATTGTCATCGACAGCACAAAGAATACAAAGACATTTAAGGAAACAGTGGAGCAACTAAGAGGGCAGGGGATGTATGATAAAGGGGTTTTTTGATTAATCTTGGGTTAAAGAATTACAACATAGCATGAACATGAAAATTGAAAACATAATATTTGATTTCGGTGGTGTATTGGTGGATTGGAATCCGAGATATCTGTATAGAAATCATTTTCCATCGGAAGAGGAAATGGAATACTTTCTTCACGCCATTTGCACGGACGAATGGAATATCGAACAGGATCGGGGACGTTCATTAGTCGAAGGCACTACACTATTGCAAAACAAGCATCCGGAACATCATGATATGATCCAACTCTACTATGATGGATGGGAGATCATGCTCAAAAGTGATATTCCGGATACGGTGACGATCCTGCATCAATTAAAAGAAAAATATAACCTCTATGGCCTGACGAACTGGTCTGCAGAAACGTTTCCAATCGCGTATGAGCGATATTCATTTTTTAAGGAATTCAAAGGCATCGTGGTTTCAGGCACAGAAAAAATGATTAAGCCGGATAAAAGAATATTTCATCTGCTGTTTGACCGATATCAGATAAATCCTGAGCATTCGGTTTTTATCGATGATAATATCAACAACATCAAAACTGCAAATGAATTGGGTTTAAATGTAATCCATTTTCAAAGCCCCGACCAGCTGACAAAAGAACTTGAATACATTAAGGTTTTATAGCCCACCTTTGTGGAATAATATCACATCAGGGATATTGGATCGAGGTTCTATCTCAAGAATTAAAATTTTTTCAAAAAAATGAATGTGCGTACTTTCTCTACATGTGTTTTTGTCCTGCTTCAAATAGTTGCCATGGGCCAGGTGATCAGCTTTCACGATGATAGTTTGAAGATCAACAAAACTTACATCGATGCCCGCATAACGGCTAAGCAACTCGATCTTCTGCTTGGGACAAAGCATGGTACACTAAAAACAAAAAGTGATCTTCAGATAAAAACACATACAGGCATAAAAGTCAAACAGGTGACATACTATTATCCATCATTAGGACTTTACTTTCGTACATATAAAGATGATGCTTCAAAATTTGCATTAGGATTAAAATTGACTGATGCTCCAGATCCTAAAGATGAGATCATTCAAAAATTAATCAAGCCGTTTGCCGGTTATCTTTTTATAGTAGGCAATGACATGTCGAGATATAAAACAGCGGAAGAAATAAAGCTGCTTCCGAATGTTTCAGTGAGTTTTCAGGAAAGTTATCCCGACGGAAAGAGAACCATCGTCGGAGGAGAAATTCTGTATCAAAAAGATATCATCAGGCTGAGTATCGACAAGAAAACACAAGAGATTACGGCGATTTATTTTTATCATAATTTTAAGAGGTAAAAAGAATCTTGAATAAGGAATACCGAATTTTGAATTAAGACGTAGAATGAAGAATATGGAAGGATAAGGTTTATAACGAGTTTAAAAGCTTTTCTGCCTTTTCTGGGAGGTAATATACTTTTGAGGGAAAATTATGGTCATCGCTTTATATGCATTTCAATCCTGAACCACATCTTGATAAATATAAAAAGACGATCATATGAGGTTATTTCTTATCCTTTTCTCAATTTTAGAATTAGGTTCTTCTATCCACAGCAGAACAATTTGTGATACTATACCGGGAGCTATTACTTCAAGAGCTCTCGTCGAACCGAGGACCAGATTATACTTTGAAAATCTTAAATGGCAGGACAGCCTTTCTCATCAGGACATCACGACTATCTCGACCGCACTAGATTCAAGCTATGCATATGAATTTTCAGAACCCGTATTAATAATACCATTATTGGTGCACAGAGAATACTCAATTTTAAATCATAAAGATTTACGTCAATGGGAAGTATACAGGAAATATTTTTACCAATCTATAAATTTATCTGATCAGGAATATGACCATTTTTTATTTGATCATATTGAAATCAGCAAACTTGATAAATTTGTGAATAGCTCAGATTATCATGCTGTTAGCGATGATCTTTTGTACGCACTTGTTATTCGGCAAAGCAAGAAGTTGAGGAAAGGACTTTCCCCAAATGTTGAAATACCGGATAGCCTTTTGAATCATTACCAAAAAAGTCTTTTATTTTATAGCGGAATACCGGATTGCCTTGCGATGGAGGCCCTAATATTTGAAATTCTCCATCCCGGAAAAATATTGACGGACTTCCAATATGCTTCGTTGAATTCATTATACTCTTATGGTGTAGAAGCAACTGATAAAATGTTGGCCATCATAATGGATTCTCAAAATGTAAAATCATTAGAAGAATTTGGAAAGAAACTGTTATTAAATTTTGTTCTGACAAAATTATTGACGGACGTAACAAAAGAAGAACAAAATAAGGTACTAAAATATTTAAATCAGAAAAAAATATATGATGGACTTTTCCATGATCAAAAGAGCTCAATTGCATTTACCAATAGTATGTTTACAGGTAAAATATTAGAAACCTGTATGAATGAAATTGGTATCTATTATGACACATTGGCAAATCGGAAAATGATGGAAAGGATAGTAAAGCAAATGAAAGAAGATGACGAAAAAAGAAGACAATCGAATCCCAAATAAAATTTTACCAGATCGTAGCCTTTCTTAGGGGCTCAATATATTTTTTACGCATATTCCACTCCACTTCCCAAATCAAATTGAATAACATCAGGATCAAATCCAAATTTTTCAAAGTAGGACACACTACATTCCTCCAGGAACTCATTCATTTCTTCTTCTTTCACAAGACATATCACACAACCACCAAAACCACCACCCATCATCCTGGCACCATAAGCACCCTTATATTTATTCGCCACCGCAGCCAGATGATCAAGCTCAGGACAGCTCACCTCATACTGATCCCGGAGACCGGCATGTGATGCCTTCAATAACGAACCTGCCTTCTTTGGATCATGCTTTTTTAAAGCATCGACCATTTTGTGCACACGATCATTCTCTTCTACGATAAAAAGGCTTCGTTTCCGGAGGAGTTCAGGCAGGTGGATTTCGCTCAGCATATCCAGAGTGACATCCCTTAGAGTTTCCACTTTTGGATATAATCGCTTAATGATCCCAATGGCTCTAAGACATTCATCAGCCCGATTGTTATAATCACTATCGATCAGCTTGTGTTTTACTTTTGTATTGATCAACACCCATTTGCATCCGGGTAATTCTGCAGTGATGAATTTATATTCCCTGGTGCGACAATCAAGCATCATGACATGATTTTCTCTGCTCAGCATGATCGCAAACTGATCCATGATCCCGCCCTGCAATCCGATGATCTCACGCTCGACTCTGCTTCCAAAAAGAGCGAGGTCATCTTTCGTTTCCTTCCTTCCGGTGATTTTCTGAAGAGCATATAGCAAGCCACACACAAGGGAAGAAGAAGAAGAAACACCGGCACCCACAGGCAGATCTCCAACAATCAGGATTTTTAATGGACCGATCTGAGGTGCATACAATTGAATAGTGCCCTCAACGTACTTTCCCCACAATGGCAAATCAGTGGCCGCATCATACACATATTCTTCATTCAGATCACCGGCCACCCAATGATGGACACCCAATTCATTTTTTGATACAAGAATATAAACCGAACGACTCATTGCGCCGGGCAATACCCAGCCTTCATTGTAATCCGTATGCTCACCGATGATGTTGACCCTACCC
>JBATMM010000018.1:0-3914 GCA_049289835.1 Saprospiraceae bacterium
CTATCCCTCATCCCGTCAGTGAGCAATTGCGAAAATTATTAGTAGATGAAGAACCCGGTTCCGGTGGACAGACATTTTACAACCAGGTAGGTTTAGCCCGATTGCAACAAATCATCATCATCTACAACACGCTAATTGAATTGCTTGGCTTTACCATTCTTGCCGACCTGTGGGAGGTAGCGGTTAATGGAGAAAAACTCACTATTGCTGATGCAGTTAAGGCAAAGCTGAAAGAATTTTTCATCTCCTCAGTCGGCGGCACCAGCACGCAGAAATTCCTTGATCTGATGTCAACAGCAAAACAAATTATGGACGCATCAGGCAAAAAATGTTTTATTGAAGAACTGCATGCTCTGTCCGATACATACGACGCAAAGGGACCTTTGTATGATGCAGTATCCTATCTTGAATTCGCTCAAAATAAATCGGCAGAAAAAACATTACCCGCCGAAGAAGCGAAAGAAATCTGCATCAATAGTGAACAAAAACTATCTGAGCTATTCAAACACCTGGGCTTTATCACTAATTATATCATGGCCTCGATCAAGGATATCGATGTAATGAAGTACACGCGATTTCTAAAAACGAGATACAAACACAATGTCGTCAAGCTAGAACAACGGTTTGTAGGCCTGGCTGTCAACCAGGAAATTGAAGAAGATGCACTCGATAGTAATTCTGTCCTGATCATTAAAAAAGATCAACCAAAGTTATCCCTGAATCTCAGCCCATTTATCATCGATGAAAATGCTTTCGATGATAAAGCCAGTATCGCCAAGCTATATTTCTTCGACCGGTTTGATAAAGCTTCAGGTACATACGTGTATAAGCATGTGTACAAACCTCTGGATGCACCTCTGCTCATCCAACAACAAAAAAACTTTAAAGTCCTCAGGGATCAATTTGATGCGTTCTCCAATTCTGTCTTTCAACAACCACTACAAAACTTATGAAGAGCCCCTTTAAATTTCTGGACGCCTTTACACTTCAGGATAAGGATTCGTTCTTCGGTCGTGACCAGGAAATCGAAACCATCTATTCGCTCGTCTTCAAGACACCTATGCTACTTGTATACGGCTTGAGTGGTACAGGTAAAACTTCATTGGTCCAATGTGGATTGGCCAGCAGATTTGATGGACCGGATTGGTATCCCATTTTTATTCGCAGAAATGACAATATCAATACGTCGACAGCGACTGCCATGAATCATGCATTAGGTAATCTGGCAAAGGATAACCTGGCTGAAAATGTTTCTATTTTATTGCGTAAGACATTGCGTCCCGTTTATCTCCTTTTTGATCAGTTTGAAGAATTATTTATCCTGGGTCATGAGGATGAACAAAAAAAATTCATGAATTCTCTTCGGGAACTTTTGGATACGCAACTTCCATCCAAGATCATCCTCATCATGCGTGAGGAATACATCGGGCAATTGTATAATTATGAAACACTAATTCCTGAGCTTTTTGATTTCAGGTTCAGAGTAGAACCGATGGGTCCGGGGAAAATAAAAAATGTGATCGAGTCTTCTTTTGATAAATTCAATATTCATCTGGCTGAACCGAAAGAAGAATTGCTTGATGCGATGGTGCATAATATCAGTGATCCGAGAGCAGGTATTACTCTACCCTATCTCCAGGTTTATCTGGATATGTTGTATCGTGATAGATACAAAAAACAATATGGAGCAGTTGAGCAAACAGGTTATCCAAAAATTGATATTTCTAAAAGTGATATTGAAAGTATCGGCAAGATTGACAATGTCCTCGAACGATTTCTTGATGATCAGACCAGGGAATTACGTGGCCAGCTTTCACAAAATTTTAAAAATGTAAATCCAAATGTCATTCAGAAGGTACTTGATATTTTTGTTAGTGAAGAAGGTACAAAACGTCCTGTCGCCTACAAACAATCAGGCAATGATATTGTACTGACTGATGATACAGCTTCCCCTCTAAAGGACGTCCCTGCACCATTGCTTACTGAAATTCTGACAAGCCTTCAGAGTGATCGTATCCTGAGACGCAGTGATGAGAATTTTGAACTGGCACATGATAGTCTTGCACTTGTCATTGATGGTAAAAGATCTGAATCACAACGACAACTTCAGAATGTTCGTAAGCGACTTTTGAATGCATATGAAGAATATCAAAAGACCGGAGCGTTCTTAAATCAAAAACAACTCGCATCATTCGAAGAATATATTCCTCATCTCGGCCTGCCCCAAGAGATAAGTTTGTTTATGGATAAATGTGAGGAAGAAGTAGTGCGTCATGCCTCTGAAGAAAAAGATCGTCTCCAGGCCGAAAACAGAGTGACGCAACAAAAAAAACTGGCAAGGACGCGAGGTATCTGGCTGACTATTGCCATTGGCCTGGCTGCTTTTGCAGCCTACCTGGCTTACCAATCCAATGAAAGGGCAAATGTGATCCAAAGTGAGAAGTTTAAAGGGGATGATTTATACACAAAATCCATTGTAGAAAAAGATTCAATCAACAACATTCTACGACAAGTTGATCAGCAGCTAAGCCGGTTAGAGAAAATGACAACTGAGGATTTGAAAAAAGAAGAATTGATCAAAACTGTAATCACACTTAAATCATTGCTCAGAAAAGATACCATGGAAAAAGCTGAAATGGCTGCGGAGTATATTTCTGTCATCCGGATATTCACCACTGCCAATATTGATGGAGGACCTGAAAAATCTGCAGTTGATACTGTATTCCAAACATCCAGAGTCTATGTAGTACTGAATCTGAGCACACCTCAACCTAAAGAATTTATACAAGTCAAATGGGTGACTTCAAATGGTGAGGTCCTCGGCGAACCTTATTATGCCGAGGTTAAAGCCGGACCTGAAAAATCGAATTGGATCACCGCCAACACTACCATCAAGATACCTGGAAATTACAGAGTTGAAATCATCAACAGTCTTGGTGTGGAAGTAGGTCGTGAAGATTTCAGAATTGCTCCAGCCACCAATGATGAAGTGAGTATGACTGAAGAGAGTGAATTCCGCACGATGGCATCGGGTAGTCTCAATGCACCAGGTACAGAAATGAACACCTTTGAACAAGGGCAGATGATTCATTATTGGTTCAGATTAAATATTCCGAAAGGGGGCGAAGTGATTACGGTTATACTTCTTGATGCAGATAATAAGAAAGTATGGGAAGATAAATTCACTACTGCCGTGAATACAGGCAAGGGTTTCCGTGGCTGGAGATATCATGGAGCCCGCGAACCTGGAAAGTATACTATTAAGTTGGTCAATAGTAAAGGAGATGAATTGGCTAAACATGAGATTACGATAGAAGTACAAAGCCCCAAAAACTACAAAAATTGACTCTCAAAACGGCAGGGGCATACTCTACCACCATCTTGTTTTTAATATTTTGTTGAATAGAAATATAAATGTATATGCAGGGCTTGCCCCTCCATTAGAAATAAAAAAATGACATCCTCTGCTAAATCAGTTTACTTCTTCGGGCTCTACCTCTACCTAGTCGGTCTGACCCTGATCTTTGTGCCAAATTTATTTTTGCAAACATTACATCTGCCGGAAACAAATGAAGTGTGGATCAGGATCGTTGGATTGTTAGCTTTTGTCCTGGGATTTTATTATCACCGGATGGCAGCGATGAATATTACTGCTTTTTTTAAGTTGACGATACCTGTACGGTTAGGCGTTTTTGCTGTTTTTGTTGCTTTTGTTTTACTCCACCTTGCTGAACCTGTCTTAATCCTCATTGGCGCTGTTGACCTTGCCGGGGCAATATGGACATGGTCTGCGTTGAAAAAAGAAAAGGGGATGTGATTTATTCTTCCGTTTCCCATCGGTGCAGCTATCGTTTCGTTTCGACTACCGCTCAACGACCGACAAAGCATTATCAAAAAATGTTTCGGCTGCGCTC
>JBATMM010000019.1:0-9061 GCA_049289835.1 Saprospiraceae bacterium
AATGAGAGAAGAAGGTGATCATATGAGGGCAGAAGGCAAGCGTATAAGAGAGCAGAGTGAGTTAAATAATAACCCGAATGCTTTTAGCGGTGCCCTGGCCGATGGATTACGCAGGGAGGCTCTTGGAAGCAATGGGGTATACGGATTTCTTGCACCCCGTATGAATATGACAGATGAGCTCATCGGTGAAGGCCTCGTTCAACCTGGTGAAGAAGCTGATATCCTCCTGACACCAGATAAGCTAAAGATCAACGGTAAAAAAATGCCGGAAAATATTCATCAGAAATATCTCAGGATGTATGAAGAACAGCAGGGCGTAGAACTCTCGGGCAATTCACGTGTTGAATTCAAAACAAAAAGTCGGCGAAGTATGTAATTCGTCTCACAGATACATCTTTCCATCGAATAAGGAACCCATAGACTTGAAACCAATAGGATAGTACCCTATCTTTAAATAATATAGAAACCATTTAAACCTAATCAATCACTTTCATTATGAAACAGGCAAGTTTACTCATTACACTTTGCGCACTACTATGTTTGTCGGCATCCGCTCAGACAACTACCATTGAGAAGAATGAAAAGCGAATCACGATCACTACGACTAAAGTTGATGAAAATGGAAAAGCTGTCACTGAAACATGGATTGCTGAAGGAGATCAGCCGGAGCAAATCCTGGAGAAAATGGCAGTGAATCCCGATGTCCTGCAAAAGATGACTAGTGACGATCAGACTAAAAAGCAAAATGAAGAACGTCTTTTTCTATTCAGGAGCGCCGGTGACAATGTTGCTGTTGAAGGCAAGCTGAGTGATAGTGACAATTCAAGTGACAATGTGAATATAGACAAAGTCGAAAAAGTGATCATTATTACAAATGATAAAGACAGCGACAGTCCAAAGGCATATTCTTATGGCGGACCAGTTCATGCCGATGTATGGGTACGCGGAACAGGTGATAATCTCAAAAGCAATTGTGCAGCTTTAGGTGTTTATGTTGATTATCATGGAGAAAATGGAACCAGGATCAATTCTCTGATTGAACAAGGTGGAGCTAAAGATGCCGGGTTACAGGAAGGTGATGTGATCAATAAAATTGAAAAGTATGACATCACAGATTTTCCTTCTCTTCATGATGCCCTTTCTCATTATGTCGCAGGTGATGTAGTATTGGTACGTTTTGTACGAGATGATAAAAATCTAAAAACTAAAGTCGAACTTAAAGATTGGGCTCAACTCCCCGGCCACGAATGGCGCGCACGCACAGATTGCGGCAATCCGGTGAAAGATGAAGATGTTAAGCAGGGTCCTGTTGAAGATCCCACCGGCACAAAGAATATTCAACAACTGGATCTTGAGAATGCACGTGTATATCCTAATCCAACCGAAGGCGCATTTGCATTATCCTTCCAGTCAAAACCTGGCCCGCTTACAATATCCATCACTGATGTAAATGGTAAAGTGGTTTATCATGAAAACAATGACAATACCACAGGATCATACAATCATGATATCGATCTGAAAGGTGTTCCACAAGGCAATTACATCTTATCTGTCAATCAGGGTGGCAAAATCTATACCCAGCAAATTTCAAAACAGTAACAGCGAACTTTCATACTTAATATTTCATATATCTGGAACCGGCAGCGAGGAGCTGCCGGTTTTTTTTGCCCCTATGCTTCGACCTGCATTTTCTCATCCTTGTGCTGCAGCTCAGCAACCATCCCTAAAGGGGACTTAAACGCTTCTTCTAAAACGCTATTTGAAGTTTGTAACTTCAAATCAATCTTTACCGCTATTTGAAGTTTGTAACTTCAAATCCATATCCTGAATCTTCAACTTTAGTGGAATCATTTAAAAGCAGATTGCATCTGCCTAAAGCAATCATTCGTTTTTCTACCGCTATTTGAAGTTTGTAACTTCAAATCCATATCCAGAATCTCCACTCATAGTATAATCATCTCAAAGCAGATTGCATCTGCATAATGCAATCTTTCCGTCTG
The DNA here is from genome assembly GCA_049289835.1 of Saprospiraceae bacterium. GTDB lineage: Bacteria > Bacteroidota > Bacteroidia > Chitinophagales > Saprospiraceae > Opimibacter. The sequence continues at coordinate 2,001 of JBATMM010000019.1, forward strand.
TCACCTTGAATTAGATTCATAATATTATTTAATATATTTATTCGTCATTCGTTACTCGTTACTCGTTACTCACTCCTATGCCCCGCGGACTTGCCACCATCGGATTACTCATGCTCTCAAATATTTTTATGACTCTCGCCTGGTACGGTCATTTGAAATTCGGAGAGATGAAAGGATTTCAAAAGCTCGGACTCCTAGCGATCATCTGCATCAGTTGGGGCATTGCCTTTTTTGAATATTGCGCCCAGGTTCCCGCCAACAGACTTGGTTATCAACAGTATGGAGGCCCGTATACATTGGTCCAGCTAAAAGTGATCCAGGAAGTCATCACCCTCGTCATCTTCACCATCTTCACTCTCCTTGTCTTTCGCAATGAGACATTCAGAATCAATCACTTTATAGGTTTCCTCTTCCTCGTGCTTGCAGTGTATTTTATTTTCAAGAAATGAATGGGATGCAGGATTAAAGGATGCCAGACGGTTGCTGAGCTGTAGCACAAGGATATGCGATGAAGGTCGAATCATGCCGGACTCAAGACGCATTTCAACTATAACTCCATCCTACGAATATCAATTGGATTTGAATTTACTTCCACCACGCTATTTGAACTTTGTAACTTCAAATTCATCTGACCGCTATTTGAAGTTTGTAACTTTAAATCCATATCCTGAATCTCCACCCATAGTGAAATCATCTCAAAGCAGATTGCATCTGCAAAAGGAAATCTATCGCTGCGCTCGAATGGTCTGTAGAATTATCGATATCAAAACCTTTACTGAATACTGAATACTGAATACAGCTTACCTCTTACCCTCTTACTGTCTTACTGTCTTACACAGCCGGTTCCTGTTGACTTAAACAATGAAAACTTCCCAGCCCCCAGATCATATCGACTGAATCAATCCCGACAACAGTTCGATCAGGAAAACAACTTTGAATTATTTCCAATGCTTCATCATCCTTGTCACTTCGAAATGTCGGTACGATCACATGCAGGTTTGAAATATAGAAATTAGCATACGATGCGGGCAATCGCTGACCATTATAATGTATCGGATCAGGCATCGGTAGTTCAACAATCGTTAGCTGGCGATCATTCAGCAATCGCATCGTTTGCAACTGCTTAAGATTATGTTTTAAAGGTGCAAAATTTTCGTCCGACTTATTATGTTCGATCACAGTGATGACAGAATCCTCATTGTAGAATCTTACAGTATCATCGATGTGTCCATCTGTATCATCCCCGATGATCCCTTCATCCACCCATAAGATCTGTTCGACACCATAATAATCGACCAGGTATTGTTCAATCTCTCGTTTTGTCAGATGAGGATTGCGATTTGGATTGAGCAGACATGATGTCGATGTGATCAATGTACCTTGTCCATTGAAATCAACACTTCCACCTTCCATGATGATCCCCGGATGATATACCGGAATATCATATGCTTTACCGATGAGTGTTGGGATCACGTCATCAAGATCAAATGGCGGATACTTTCCTCCCCATGCATTATGCCCCCAGTCAACGATGACTTTCGGATGCCTGCAGTCAGGATTGATCAGGAAAGCCGGTCCATGATCGCGACACCATGCATCATTGGTAGGATGATGATAGAATTTTATTCTTTCCAGTGGAACATCATGATGCGTCAAAATTTTCATCGCCTCATTTTCCATCACAGCATCTGCCACATTGATATGCACATATTCACCGGCGACAAGCGTCTTGATAAATTGTGAATAAGGTTGGAACACCGTCTCAATTTTCCCTGGCCATGTGTCAGGGTTATGAGGCCAGCTCAGCCATGTCGCGGTATGTAATGCAAATTCAGCAGGAAAATAATAGCCGGCTTGCGAAGGTGTCAATTCACTCATCTATATATCTCTTCGTAATAGGTTCATAAGAATCAATGCGGCGATCCCTCATAAAAGGCCAATGCGTACGGTACTGATCAGTTTTGTCTGTATCGATTTCAACGACCATGACTTCTTCCTCATCATGAGATGCCTGCTGCAGTATTGTTCCAAAAGGATTTGATACAAATGATCCTCCCCAAAATTTCATTTTTCCATCCTGCTCGAATCCTACCCGATTGACACCGACAACATGCACACCATTGGCTACGGCGTGACTTCGTTGTATGGTTTGCCATGCATTGTATTGTTCGGTATTCGTCTCTTCACTTTGTGATGTCGCCCATCCGATGGCCGTTGGATAAAAAAGAATTTCGGCTCCCATCAAGGATGTAATTCTTGCAGCTTCCGGATACCATTGATCCCAACAAATCAATACACCGATCGTCGCAAATTTTGTTTTGAAAACTTTATAGCCAAGATCACCCGGTGTGAAATAAAATTTTTCATAATAATGCGGATCATCCGGGATGTGCATCTTCCTGTACTTGCCCATATAAGATCCATCCGCATCCAGCACCGCAGTCGTATTGTGATAAATCCCCTGCGCTCTTTTTTCAAACAAAGAAGCGATGATGACGATCCCTAATTCACCTGCTATTTTTGATAATACATCCGTTGATGGACCAGGTATAGCCTCAGCTAATAGGAAGTTGTCATATAACTCTTCATCGCAGAAGTACAATGATGTGAACAGCTCCTGAAGGCACACGATCTGTGCGCCATCACGATGAGCTTTTCTGATTCCTTCAATAGCCTTCGCCAGGTTAGCAGCTTTATCTGCTACACAGCTCATCTGGACAAGACCGATTTTGATTTTACTCATGGAACAAAAATAGGATTGTTTACACTAAGAGAATACAATTAAAATTTCTTTAGCACTTTTTCAAGAGGCATGGTTTGTAGCTTCTTCTTTGTGATGGGGCCAATAACAAAATCATTTTCAACTTTGATAGTCGAAATCATGCAAACAGGTAAGTAATATACTTGAAATTCATTCTGTGAATATCCGTAATCAGACTCATCCCACTCAAATCCATGCATAAGATATTGTTCACCTTTTTTGCTAAACGGCGGAGAACTAAGACAACATTCTACTCCCGAAGGGACCAGAATATTAATGGTATCACCAATTGTTGTTTTACTAAGGTTCTTTATTACTTTGGTTTGAAAATAAGGTATAGGGAATGGAATAAAAAAAGGTTCATATTTAGCCGAGTCCGGATAGAAAACTGAGTACCTAATGACTTCAATGTATGCGGTGATCCCGTTTCCATTTTTAGCATATGGCAAGAATGTTTCTCTAATGTTTCTGCAACTACAACTTGGATAACTTTCCACAACAGGAAAAGTAATAAGTAAAATCAGAATTATTGCCTTAATTGCTTTCATTGATGTGCTCTTTATTCATAAATGAATTCAAGTTTTTTTGATGATCGCTATTGATGTTTTCGAATTAGTTATTACAAACGCACAATCCGACGTTCAATTGAATTCGATACCTATTGGAAATCAAATAACTATTTAACTAAATTTATTAACCACCCTCCACAAATTGCCAGAATTTATAAAGTCAACTGCATAAATTAAGCTTAATTTATAAAGTCAATTCCACAAATTCATTGAAATTTGTCCGATTAGGCTCACAAATTTGACTTTGTGCCTGTCAGCAACCGTACTTCGAAATTCTCAATTCCCTATTCTCGCTCAATATTCCTGGCTCCATATTCTGTATTCTCGATTCCCTTCCCGATTCCCTTCCTGATTCCCATTTCTCCTTCTCCTTCAAAATTCCTGGCTCCCTATTCTGTATTCTCGATTCCCTTCCTGATTCCCAATTCCTCCTTCTCCTTCCAAATTCCTTGATCGCTATTCAATATTCCAGATTCTCTTCTTTATTCACTATTTCTCTTTGTGCCAGCCTGATACACATATATAGACTAATTTATTGTCATAAAATGACTTAAAATACGTCAAATCCCATATCTTCACCCTCCCAATGTACCTCAACTGCCACACCTACTACTCCTTCAAATACGGCACACTCTCCCCCGAAGAGCTCGCCGAAGGAGCCTCACGTCGTGGCATCACCACCCTCGCGCTCACCGATATCAACAACACCTCCTGCGCCATAGCCTGGATCAACGAATGCAAAAAACGCGACATCAAACCCGTCCTCGGCATCGAATACCGAATTGACAACCGCTACCTCTACACCGGCATCGCCAAAAACGCAGAGGGATGGCGCGAACTATGCGAACTTCTCACAGCATGCTCTCTCGATGGCATCCCTCTTCCCACGAGGCCGCCGGAAATGGAACATGTCTATATAATTTACAGACCTGAGGCGGGTATTCCCGAAAACCTTCGTCCTTATGAATACATCGGCATCATGCCCGCTGAAGCGAACAGCCTGTACAGTTCGCCACTGCGGGAACACGCCGACCGCCTCGTGGTCTGGCAACCCATCACCTACGATGGCGACACCGGCTACAAAGTCCACAAGCTCATGCGCTGTGTCGATCTCAATATCATGCTCGGCCAACTCGAAGAAAAAAATCATGCAGGTCCCGGCGAACATTGGGTCAACCGCGATGTCATCGACAATGCCTTCAGAGCTTATCCGCAGATCGTACGCAATACAGAAGCCCTTCTCTATCACTGCGAAGCCGAATTACCCTCCGGCAATTTCAACAACAGACAGGTATTCACCGGCTCAGAGCGCGACGATCATCAACTTCTCCTAAAGCTCGCCCGCGAAGGCTGCAATCGCCGATACGGAAAAACAAACGCGAAGGCAAACACCCGAATGGAGAGCGAACTCAAAGTCATTCGTCAGTTAGGTTTCGCGCCGTACTTTCTCATCACATGGGACATCATCCGCTATGCACAGACAGCAGGTTATCATCATGTAGGGCGGGGTAGCGGTGCCAATTCACTCGTTGCATTTTGTCTCGGCATCACCGATGTCGATCCGCTCGAACTCGATCTCTACTTCGAGCGCTTCATCAATCCGCATCGGTCATCACCACCCGATTTTGATATCGATTTCTCATGGGACGAACGCGATGATGTCACCGACTACATCTTCAAACGCTATGGCCATCGGCACACCGCATTGCTGGCAACATACAATACATTCAAAGGCCGCTCCATCATCCGTGAGCTTGGAAAAGTCGTCGGCCTCCCCAAAGCAGACATCGATGCCATCGTCGATGCACCCATGGCCAGCGCCAAACATCATCCGTATGCACAACACATCTTCCGCTACGGCGAGATGATCGAACGATATCCCAATTACCTCTCGATCCATGCAGGGGGCGTCCTGGTGTCAGAACGTCCCCTCACGTATCACACTGCATTGCAGATGATGCCCAAAGGTTTTCCCATCTCGCACTTCGACATGTATCATGCAGAGGATCTTAATTTTCACAAATATGATGTACTGAGTCAGCGTGGTCTCGGACATATCAAAGATGCTGTGAGCCTGGTCCGCCAGAACCAGGGAAAAGCTGTTGATATCCACGATGTCGTGAAGATCAAAGAAGATCCTCTTGTCAAAGAACAACTCTATTCAGGCCAATGCATCGGTTGCTTCTATATCGAATCTCCTGCCATGCGGGGACTGCTGACAAAATTGCATTGTGACAATTATATACATCTCGTTGCTGCAAGTTCTATCATCCGTCCCGGTGTCGCGAAGAGTGGCATGATGCGCGAATACATCAAACGTTTTCACGCACCCGAAAAAGTAGAATACCTGCATCCTGTCTTTGAGCAGAATCTCGGCGAGACATTCGGTGTGATGGTCTACCAGGAAGATGTGATGAAGATCGTACATCACTTTGCAGGTCTTGATCTCGATGAGTCTGATGTACTGCGTCGTATCATGACCGGCAAGAAAAAATCATCAGACACATTCCGTCTGCTCATGGAAAAATTCTGGCGCAATTGCCGTGAGCGTGGCTATCCCGAAGAGCTGATCACAGAAGTATGGCGACAGGTGGAAAGTTTTTCAGGCTATTCATTTTGCAAAGCACACTCCGCAAGTTTTGCAGTGGAGAGTTTTCAGAGTTTATATCTGAAGTCATATTATCCGCTTGAATTTATGGTCGGTGTCATCAACAATTTCGGTGGCTTTTATTCGACTGAATATTATGTGCATGAAGCGCGAATGTGTGGTGCTACTATCCAGGCGCCATGTGTCAATCATAGCATCAATCTCACGACGATCTATGGTGATACGATCTATCTTGGTTTTATACATATACAATCACTAGAGCGTGCAGTCTCACATCGCATCGTCGAAGAGCGGATGCGCAATGGTCCGTATCTGAGTCTTGAAGATTTTGTGGGTCGTGTCGATCTCGGTCGCGAACAATTAGATATTCTTATTCGCATCGGCGCCTTTCGCTGGACCGGTCGTACTAAGTGTGAATTGATGTGGCATAAGTATGCCGTGCACAATCCGCATGTCCGACAGGTCGTGAGCCAGCCGGCGCTGTTCGGTCATAACCAGCATGTTGATTATACCCTGCCCTCACTGGAGGAGAGTCCTTTTGATCAGGCCTATGATGAGATTGAGTTGTTAGGCTTTCCGTTGTGCAGTCCTTTCGAGCTCTTGGAAGAAAGGCCGGCACAACCTATTGTCTTCACAAAGGATCTCAATTCATTGGTGGGGCGCAGGGTATCCATGCTTGGCTATTATGTGACACGTAAACCCGTCACCACAGCCAATGGCAAGCTGATGAGCTTTGGCACCTGGCTTGATGAGAAAGGAAAATATTTTGACACCACCCATTTTCCGCCTTCGCTCGAGCGCTATCCATTTCAGGGTAAAGGACTTTATCTCATCCATGGCAAAGTGACTGATGATTTTGACTTTGCGAGTTTGGAAGCGGATACGATGGAGAAGTTGCCTTATCGAAAGGATGCGCGGTATTAGCGAAGAGCATAGGGCATAGAGCGAAGAGCATAGAGAAAAGTTGTTCAAATACTTTTATGAGCATTTCTATATTAAATCTGTTTCAATATGGTTAGATACTCTGCGTATATCATGATCATAATGATAAATCTGCGTCCTGAAAAAGGAGAATACACTTGCTTTTTTATAAAATGTACATTATTTTTGTACAAATTTAAAT
>JBATMM010000020.1:0-9052 GCA_049289835.1 Saprospiraceae bacterium
GAACACTAGATCACTCGATCACTCGATCACTCGATCACTCGATCACTCGATCACTCGATCACTCGATCACTCGATCACTCGATCACTCGATCACTCGATCACCCGATTAATGATACAATCTCTTTCCCTGCATCTCCGGTTCCTTTTCTACTTCCACGACATATGTCTTTCGATTTGAGGCAGGATCATTTCTTATTCCGGTGACTTGCCAGCTTACTTCTACATTGGGCTTATCTGTACGAATGACAAATTTGTTGTCCCTGATCTTTTCGGCGATGATGGCCTGGGCAAATTGACCCATGCAGGTCAATTGATATCTGAAATCAGTATTTAAGGCTTCAAAATAATCCGGTAGCGTGATGGTCACATATCCAAGTTTATCAGTCACTGCATTTCCATTATAGACATTCATCATGTCAGGGGATTCAACACAACTATGGATAAGATATTTATGATCAGGATCAAGAGGATGATCAATTTTGAAAAATTTATTTGTTGATGAAAACATGCCATTCACTGTAAGATTGCCGATGACTTGCATATTTCCAATGATCTGATGAGATGCTCCATTGATCAAGACATTATCAGCAATCGTGAGTGGTCCGGCTCCTGGCGTGGATAGAGTGCCTTGTACTTCAAGTTTATCTGAAACAAAAAGCGATGATCCGGATGGAGACAGGCGACGCTCGAGAGTAAGTGATGCAGTGGGAGTTTGAAGATCAGTGGAAACTTCCCGGATTTTCCGGCTCAGAGCATCATACTCGTAACGCATCTCCAATGGCATCATGCCACCTGCTGCTGAAGCCCTTGTAGATTGCTTCTGCAGACTTACATTACTTATATCATAGGTTATGTCAAAAAAACTTTCGATGTAAGGCAAAAGAGAAGAGGATATTTTTTGCTCAAACTTAGGAGTTGGAGATGTATATGTACTTGTGACAAGAATATCTTCAAACTGAACCTTATATTGTCTGGCATTCAAATCGTAAGAGATATCAAAAAAATTATCAATATAAGGCAGAAGAGATGAAGTTATTTTTTGACCATATTTTGGTGTAGAAGATGAAAACCAACTTGTAACAATTAAATCTTCCATTCTGATCTTATGTTGTTTTGCCGCCAGATCATACGTGATATCAAAAAAACTTTCAGGTGCAAGAGATGAATCCATAATTTTATCACTCAATGCGTGAAGAGATCTGTTATACGTACGGATCACCTGCATATTGGACACAGCATCTCCTGACACATGTGTTTCTGAACTTTCACTCAAATTAGTTATAATATCAGCAAAGCCATCCCCTACAACATCTGAAGCAAATCGTTCCGTCAGTTTCGGAATGTCAACGTCATACGTTCTTGAAAGACTAAGTGCTTTTAGAGGGCCATTAAATTTCCGGGTTTCCCTGGCTGAATTAAGATCATAAAATATATCAAAGAATCCATGCCCCAAAGGATTTGTGCATGAAATTTTTTCCTCAAGCTTTGGTGTCGTTACATCGAATTTACGTGTGGTGAAAAAATCAAAATCCGATTCGCGATATTGATAGATTTGTTCGCCAGTATGCAGGTTCTGCGTATAAAAGTAAATACCCTCATCTTCCAAAATTCTTGAATAAATTTTTTCCTCCAGCTTAGGAGTGGTTTTGTCATAAGTGGTCACTCTAAGCAAATCAAAATCAGGGTCCCCATGTGTATGCGTCTCTGTACCCAAGGCTAAATCGAAGGAGATATCAAAGAAACTATTGTTGAGCGCCAGATTATGTGAATAAACGCTATCCTTAAGTCTTCCATTGTTTTTATTATAGTCTCTGACTACAAGTAAATCGAAATCCGGATCACCATGTATATGCGTTTCTCTTCCCAAATTCAGATCATAAGAAATATCAAAGAATCCATGTGCTGCGGGAGCATCTGATGATATTCGCTGAGACAATTTAGGAGTTGCTTTATCATATTGAATAGCGGTACAAAGGTTATTTGGGGTATTCCCAAATCCAGTACCTATTATGCCTACAGGAATATCATAGGTGATATCAAAAAAACTAGGAGCAAATACCGGATTGCCGGACATGATCTTTTCAGAAAGTTTTGGTGAAGCTCTGTCGTAGGTAGTTATCCTGAGCAAATCAAAATCAGGATCACCTGTGATACCATATTTGTGAGTTTCAGTTCCGGTTTTCAGATTATAAAAAACATCAAAAAAGCTATCGAGGCAGCACTGACTGTTTACCCGCAGGCTTACGCCGTCCTGACCGGAAGACCCGATGTTGCTGACTTTTATGAATGACTTTCCACTATTTGGCTGAATTCTCATGCTATTGCCGCTGGTGGAGCCAAGTGCTGAAAAATCAAATAAGAGGGACGGCCCGTGATTCATCAGTGTGAGATCATTGAGTTCAATGCTGACACCATCCTGTCCGGACGAACCTATATTACTAATCCGGAGAAGGGGTGAAACAGACATAGAACGACCGGAATTTGACTGTAAGGCCCTGAGTGAAGAGTCTGTAATCAATTTCTGATTTTGGCCTTGAGCTACCTGGCTGGTCAAAAGAGCGGGAAGGAGACAAATCAAGGCGCAAATGATTGGAGTGGGTGAGTATTTCATTTGCAAAATTTTTAAAGAACGGATAGCTTAAATTACAAAACTTTTACATTGTAATAACTATTTTTTTTGGGAAAAGCTGTATCTGGGGTTGCTCCGGAAGTTGCCTCAAACCGTTGAATGAATTGATAGTGGATTTAGATGCCAGATAAATGGATACCAGACTAAGGAAAAACAATTGGTGTTCTTAATCTCAGGATTTACTTACTGAATACTGATTACCGACTACTAATTATCCGGAAACTGTTTCCTCAACTTTTTTATTTCAGGTTGATCCAGGATATCCAACAAACTTTTGGCAAAAACATTTTTCCGATTCAGTACTACTGCACGTTTGACGTATGTATAAGATTCATTGTAGCGGCCCAACTGATACAGTGTTTCGCCTATTTGATAAAGTATCAGATCATTATCGGGCTCAAGAGCAACCGCTTTTTGAAAATTATAAAGTGATCGGTTGAAATGTAAATTTTCGTAAAATATTTTTCCAAGTTTAAGATAGGCATCCAGATATAAGGGATTGAGATTTCTTGCGGCTTCCCATCGTTCTATTCCTTTTACTAATTTATTCTTCGCTACTAATGCATTTCCCATCTGGAATTGAGAAGTATCTTCTTTAAAATGTCTGTCGATGCTTTCCTGATAAGCAAGCATAGATCGATCGTATGCTGCGTGACTGATCAGGTAATCAGCTGATGTAAATAAGGCATCATTGTCCAGAGATTTAATGAAAGAACTAAACGATGCGTCTGAAACTTTTAATGGATTGAGAAGTGGTTTTGAGATCATAAATCCATCATAATGGTCGATAATAAATTGATACGCCAATGATTTCATTCTTTTGTCTGTCCGGAGCATGCTTTGCCTTGAATGAATTTCATTTTTCATGATCACCATTCGCCACTCCTTTGAATCTTTGGTTTCAAGTATAATCGTTTCAAAAGAATCCCTCTCAAATTTCTCACTCATTTTTTTTAATTGCCCGGCAGTAGCATTGCTGAAATAATAATCATACCGAAGCACTCCACTTGTATGGAGTGAATCTGATTCAGCTTTTGAAAAAATAGAATCTATTCTTGCTGTACGTATTTCCTTCTTGGATAGATGACGGGATTGGGCATGTCCATAAAAGGCATATCCGGTGACAAGCATCGTCAGGATAATCGATTTTAGAAAAGCAATTGAAGGAGAATAAAACAGGTCTCGTAGTAAAATTAGCATATGCATAAGTTGGCAAGGAGCGAGCCTACAGGTATAAACGCAATCCTTCCCAAGAGTGTTTAAAACAAGTGCAAATGGAAGGGGAAAGCTATCCGTAGTTTGACACTACAGTTGGAAAAGGAAAGATGTCCTTAGTCTGAGACTACGGACATCTTTCCTTTTCCAATTGCATTAATAAAAAATAGAGCCAGGCTCCTACACCAGGCTCTACCTATGAAAAAACTATTACCCTCTATTTTAAATAAAGGTCACTCGATTTTCGGAGTGCCTTTGATGACGAACCTCAATCTTGCTTTGTTCGAATCAGGGATGATCTGTTGATTACGAACATAAGTCAGATTATAGACATTCGATATGGAGCTGCTGAATTTTTCAAATACAGTACCCAGTTCGTCAATGTTATTTGGAAAAGCTGCACTACCACTGTTCGCCGCAAGATCTTCAAGCACTGGTTTATCCACACCTCCGTTGCCATTCAATCCGATAGTAAAACTATTGATACCGACATGAGATGGAGGATTATTCAATTTATCCAGGAGAAACGCAGGTGTATATTCCGGATCGGAATTATTATCTGTACCGTCTGTAAAAACAAGAAGCGCTTTTCCTTCTGCATCTGCATTATCAAGAATATCTATGCCCATGTTGACAGCCTCATACAAGGATGTAAATGGTCCTTGCGGAATACTGGCAATATAATTTTGAAGTGCCACTTTATTATTTGTGGGTGGAAAACTGTGGATCTCGTCAGAGAAGTCAATGATACCTATACGTGCATTTGGTATTTGAGTCAACACTTTCGTGATGAAATTACTTGCATATTGTTTCACCTTATCAATATCGGTTCCAAGTGAAGCGCTGGCATCCAATACCATCATGACCATCAGGTCCTGTACCTGTGTATAGTCCATCGTAAACTCGACATCGACTTTCCAGTCATTGATGTCTTCGCGGAATTCATAGGCTGTGATACCATCAATCGTGTAGTTGACATCATTGTTGTCGATGATGCGCACGTTGTCGATGACGACATTGGTATACTTTGGCGGTACGGTGATCCCTGCAAAAGTCTTACTGAAGTCAATTTTAACTTCAGGAGAGGAATTGACCGCATCGAAAGTGATCTGTGGATTATTACCCTGGGTATTCCAGAAGTCGATGTAAAGTTCGAATTCACGGCTCTTCGGGTTCTTTGGATCCACCCCATTTTTACCACAGGCTCCAAGTGAAAGAACGAGGGTAATCGCTGTTAAAATCCTGAAAATCTTCATCATATATAATTATTTATTTTAATATCAATAAGGGGTTGGATTCGTTTTTTGTTTCTACGCCTGGTTTTTGCGAAATCCTGAGCTACTTTTTGATTACCATTATTTTAGACATAAGTCTATTTGGTAATATGAATGAAGAAACAAGCACAATTATCATGCCAGAATAGGATATTAAACGGTAAAAACAGGCGGATTCACATATCAGGGTAAACACCCATTTTCTCATGCATTATGCATGGTTTGAATTCATTGTTATACTTTGCCGGAGTCTTACCCGTACCACTCCCCTTTATTAGCTTCTATAGTGGATTAAATTTTCAAATACCCTTTTTCATACAACGTTTTGTTCGATGCAGGCGGGGGATTGTGTTTTGATCAACATTTGTTTTCAGGGACAAGGTGACGGCCCACATTTACCCATTCAGTTTTCATCATCATGAGTGACGCCGAATCCAAATAGCTGATTTCATTTTATTGAAATCTTTCTACATTGGAGGAACATGATAAGCCTTCAACGTCAGCGAGAGATCTATATTAATGGCTTGGCCGGATGTGTCCCCTTAACCCCGCTTTCTTTTGCCGGGCTTGAACACAGGGCCCGGCAAATTTTATCAGAACCTTCATTTGCCTATCTGGCAGGCGGAGCGGGAAGAGAGACCACAATAGATAGCAACAGACAAGCACTTGACAAGATCAAAATCCATCCACACATGCTGGGTGGTGTGCAGGAGGTAAGTATGCAACTATTGTGGAGGAGGCATACGCTTCCTGCACCTTTTATGTTAGCTCCGATAGGTGTTCTCGAATTAGCCCACCATGAAGGGGACCTTGCGGTAGCAAGAGGGGCAAAAGCCACTCATGTTCCGATGATCATCAGCAGTCAGGCATCTTTCCCGATGGAAGAGATAGCATCTCAACTTGATTCTAATCCCAGGCTATTCCAACTTTATTATAGCAAATCGAAAGAGTTATCACAAAGCTTTATCCGCAGAGCAGAGACTATCGGATGCAGTGCTTTGGTCGTAACACTTGATACGACGATGTTAGGATGGAGAGTGAGAGATCTTGATCTTGGTTATTCGCCTTTCATTTTGGGTAAAGGTATAGCACAATACTATTCAGATCCTGTCTTTAATAATTTGCCTGATCCTGTTGATCCTTCTTCCTTCAAACCTCCATTGACTTTATCACTTATCAAATCAATGATAAGTTTGAATAGTCGCATGCCGGGTGGATTGTTATCTAATCTCCAATCGAAAAAAGCAATGAAGGCCGTCAGAAAATTTTTATCTGTTTTCAATAATCCAGGGATGAATTGGGATGATATCGCACTCATCAGATCCTGGACGAAGATGCCCATCTATCTGAAAGGAATCATACGTCCTGATGATGCACAGAAAGCTCTTGATGCAGGCGTAGATGGAATCATCATTTCAAATCATGGTGGCAGACAAATCGATGGATCTGTTTCAACTGTTGAAGTTCTTCCATCTATTGTAAAAGCTATAGACGGAAAGATGGAAATCTGGCTCGACAGTGGCATTCGGACAGGAAGTGATGTTTTCAAATGCATTGCACTTGGCGCCAAAGGTGTCTTGATCGGAAGGCCTTATGCATACGCGCTTGCAGGCGGTGGCTCAAAAGGAGTTGTCGATTGTATATCCAACATCATGGCTGAACTGGAATTGATCATGGCCTTATCGGGCTGCAAAACACTTGCTGATATTAATACTGATCTTATCTCACATCCATGGACATCAAAGTGAAATATTTATTTCTCCTGTTAATAGTTTCAACTTTTTTTTCTTGCATACCGAGAAAATGTTGTCCGGATGTAATATCATGGAAAAGAGGAAAATCATCGCCTCTCGAATTGAAAGGTCATCTGGTTTTCAATGATGATCATCTTATCTATGTACTTAATGCATCAGGTGAATTTGAGCGTTATGATCCGGATACAAAAACGTGGTCCTCATTGCCTACCATTCCCCATGCTGTTTATTCAGCTTCCGGATCAATACTAAATGGGGCGATTTATATTTTTAGTGGAATGGATTATAGTATCCAGGTTACTGCGGCAGTGCAGAAGTATGACATAGCGCAAAATCGGTGGTTTGAACTTCTTCCGATGAAAAATCCACGTACTGAAACCGTTGCTGTAACATTCAATGATAAAATATATTTAATAGGTGGACATATTGATGAAAAGATAGGCAATGTGTTTTGTACCTCCCTTGTTGAAGAATTCGATCCTATCAAAGGAACCTGGATAAAAAAAGCAGACATGCCTACACCTCGTGATAGTCATGCTGCTGTAGCTATAGGTAATAAAATACTAGTAGCCGGTGGTTATACTCAAGCGGGCGAAACTGCAAACGTAGAAGAATATGATCCTGTTCAAGATCAATGGACTCGAAAAGCTGATATGCCATCTCCGCTTTCTTTGTTTGATCTAATTTCTATTCAGAATACTATTTATTTACTGGGTGGTGAATATTATAATCATTATAAAGAATCACCCATATTGAAGTACGATGTCAATGCTGATCAATGGACACAAGTTAGCGTCTTGCCAAAAGGAAAATATCAGTTTGGAATAACGGTAGCTGATGATCGTATTTATCTCATCGGTGGCCATTGGAATGCACGAAGTGTCCTAATTGGAAAAAGAGGTTAAATATTAATATGATGGAAGACCATATCAGCTATATTCTTAATGACTTGGGCGAAGACCGCGAAAAATATTTCAATGCCATGTCTCCTCCTGTAATTCAGACAAGTAATTTTGCTTTTCCCGATGTAGAGATTTTCAGAAAATCCATATTGGATGAAGTGCATAGTCATGTCTATACGAGAGGCAACAATCCCACTGTAGAAATCCTGCGTAAAAAATTGGCTGCATTGGAATACACAGATGATGCCCTTGTTTTTGCCAGTGGAAGTGCTGCGATTGCTGCAGCTATAATGTCTGCTGTGGCGCAAGGAGATCATGTCATTTGTGTGAGACATCCATATAGCTGGACGTCCGCATTGTTGAGTAAATATCTTTCAAGGTTTGGAGTGGATTATGATTTTGTTGACGGTAGTGATATGAAGGCAATTGAAAAACTGATCAGGCCTTCCACAAAATTGTTTTTCCTTGAAAGTCCGAATACATTCACGTTTGAATTGCAGGATATCAAAGCTTGTGTTGCATTGGCAAAAAAACATGGTATCCTTACTGCGATTGACAATAGTTATTCAAGTCCCCTATTTCAGCAACCGGCTAAGATGGGTGTGGATATGGTGGTACATACGCTGACAAAATATATCAATGGTCACAGTGATGTGGTTGGCGGAGTGGTATGCAGCAGTCATGAGATCATCAATAAGATGTTCATGGAAGAATACATGACCCTGGGTGGTATTATCTCACCTCATGATGCATCTTTAGTGATCAGAGGTCTGCGCACACTACCCTTGCGCATGTCACGTGTACAATCCTCTACTAAAATGATTGTAGAAAGATTGAAAGGTCACAAATCAATCAAACGTGTCATCTATCCGTTTGATTCTGATTTCCATCAATTTGAATTGGCAAAAAAACAAATGACAGGATGTGGCGGATTATTTACTGTTGAATTTAATCTGCCGGATATTGAATCTCTTTTGAAAGTAGTAAGCAGAATAAAAAGATGGAAGATCGCCGTTTCCTGGGGAGGACATGAAGCACTGATGATGCCTATAGCTGCTCTATATAATTTGCCGGGAAGAACTGATCCACACATTCCCTGGAATTATGTCAGGTTTTATGTTGGGTTAGAAGAACCAGAGTATTTACTTGAAGATCTTATGGAGGCTCTAGTGAGAGAGTGAGAGAAGTGTGCTTCGACCTGCCAGACCCAACCTTGTGCTATACTTCGACTTTCATCCCTCATCCATGTGCTACAGCTCAGTAACCGCAGCTCAGCAA
>JBATMM010000021.1:0-31989 GCA_049289835.1 Saprospiraceae bacterium
GCAATCTTTAAGGCAGTCCGGGATTTCATGAAGATCTTCTCCATCATGATCACTTTCATTAAATATCTGAGGTTCCACGTCATGTTTCCAGAAACTTATCCGGCTGATACCGGCATCTGTTCCTTTGAGCATTATTTTACCTAGGGGAGATGATATAATGGTCTGAAATGTCATGTAAAAGCTGTCTTGAGCGCTAACGAGGGCGAAATATAGGGAAAGTTCTAATATTAAAAATTTGTAATGTTAAAATGTGTGGTGTTTATATTTTGAAAACAAACCATCCTAAAAATGGTAATGATTGTAACCAAAGTATAAACATCATGTTATCAACCAGTCGTGTCGTACCTTTACTCCCCAACTCAATCCATCATCTATGGGAAAAGTTTTAATACTTGTCCTGGTTATTTATCTGCTATATAAATATGTCTTCAATCCGCAACGGGTGTTGAAGCAGCCGCAGGAACCTGATCTGTACATTGACCATGAAGAGGTAAAAAAAGAGAATGAAAAAAATAAGTGATCTGGTCCTTCACAAGGATCATCACATCATCGTGCTGAATAAACCTGCCGGTCTATCCACTCAGCAAGACAAAACCGGAGATCCCAATGCCCATCAGATGATGATGGCCTATGCTCATCGCGATCTGTATGTCGTGCACAGACTGGATCAACGTGTAAGCGGTGTTCTTGTTTTTGCCAAAACAAAAGATGCCGCCGCATTTCTTTCAAAACAATGGAAAGAAAAGACAACTGAAAAAATTTATTTCGCCATAGTTCCTACTGCTGATATTCCCGCTGAAGGAACACTGACACATCATCTTACTTTTGACAACAAAAACAATATAACCACGGCGCATCAGGAACCTGTCGCCGGTTCTCTTGAAGGCACTTTAACGTATAAAGTCATACATCACCTTGATAATTTTATGGTCCTTAAAGTAAATCTCATCAGTGGAAGAAAACATCAGATCAGGGCGCAACTTGCAGCCATAGGTGTACCGGTACGAGGTGATATCAAATATGGCTCTAAGCGAACAAATGAAAATGGTTCGATTGACCTGCATGCGTATTCGCTTGATTTCATTCACCCTTCCGGAAAAGAGCTTGTAAAAATCATTGCACCGTTTCCTGAAGAAGGACTTTGGAAATATCTGGTGATCGAGTGATCAACTGATCGAGTGATTTGGTGATGGGGTGATCAAGTGATCTGGAATTTTAGTGTAAGCGTGAGGATAATGAAATCGAAAATAAATAAAAGACAAATACAATTTCCTTAATACCTGATTCGCTGCCAGGACTATTAACCAAGGACTAATTAAATTATGGACAACCACAATATAAAACGGACAGATATCGGTGAGTTAGGTGAATTCGGTCTGATCGATCGGATCTCATCGAGATTTAAATTAAATCGGAAAGATTCACTTACTGGTATTGGTGATGATGCTGCAGTGCTTGACTACGGAGGTGCTCCGGTAATTGTTACGACAGACTTGCTTGTGGAAGGAATACATTTTGATCTGATGTATCAGCCGTTGAAACATCTTGGCTATAAAGCTGTCATCGTCAATCTGTCAGATATCTGCGCGATGAATGCGATACCAAAACACATCACCGTTTCAATAGCGATCAGCAACAGATTTTCAGTGGAAGCTATTGATGAATTGTATGAAGGAATAGGTATGGCCTGCAATGCATATGATGTTGATCTTATCGGTGGTGATACAACGTCATCACCAAAAGGACTGACCATTTCAATTACGGCAATAGGAAGTGTTGCAGCTGATCGAATAGTATATCGAAGTGGTGCAAAACCGGGAGACATTCTATGTGTGACAGGAGATTTGGGAGCGGCATATCTCGGTTTGCAAATATTAGAAAGAGAAAAACAAGTATACCTCGCAGCACCTGACATGCAACCGGAGTTGAGTGACAAAAAATATTTGATAGGCCGGCAATTAAAACCTGAGGCCCGTCTTGAATCTGTGCGCTATTTTGAAAAAGTGGGTTTGCTTCCCACAGCCATGATCGATATTTCAGACGGACTCGCTTCAGACCTGATGCATATCTGCAAAGCATCGGGAACAGGAGCATTTATTGAAGAAGCCCATGTTCCCATACATGATGAGGCGCGCACCCAGGCGATGGAATTTCGAATGGATCCAATCACTTGTGCTCTCAATGGTGGTGAAGATTATGAATTGTTATTTACAGTTTCTCCCTATGATCTTGAAAAAGTAAGATTTATGGACAGCGTATATATCATAGGCGAGATCACACCGAAAAGCGATGGTGTTACATTACATACCAGCGGCGGACAAATACTCCCGATCACTGCACAAGGTTGGAAACACTTTTAAATTTTGGATTTATGATTTGGGATTTATGATTTGGGATTTATCATTTAGCTCTTAACTTGAAGTCCTATTAAATCGCATATCGCATATCGCATATCTTAAATCTTAAATTGTAAATCGTACATACTTTATCGTTCTTCCATCCGCCAGATGTTTCTTTTCATAATAAGTCTTATGCTCTAATTCCGGAAAATCAAGTTTGTCGCTATAGATATCCGGATTAGCGTACAGGACACTACATCCGGGAGTGGAATGGATGACATCCAGTGTGAATTCATACAACAATCGTGAGTCAGATTTCAGATGAACTGTTCCGCCGGGTTTTAAAATTTTTCTATACCGCTGAAGAAAAGGAAGCGATGTGAGACGGCGTGTTATTTTTCCTTCAAAAGGATCCGGAAAAGTGATCCAGATCTCTGAGATTTCGCCTGGTGCAAAAAATCGGTCTATAAATTCGATCCTTGTCCGTAAGAAAGCAACGTTATTCATCGAATTCTCAAGAGCCTTCTTTGCGCCCAGCCACATTCGAGCACCTTTGATATCGACTCCGATAAAATTCTGCTTCGGATGATCACTGGCAAGAGCCACAGTATAATCGCCTTTTCCACATGCAAGTTCGAGAATGATAGGATGATTGTTTTGGAAATGACCGGCTGACCAATTGCCCCTTAAGTCCTTGCTGATACCCTCAGCATTTGAAATAAAGGACTCATGTGCGGGGTCTATTTCATACACATTTGAAAAAGTCGCTACTTCTGCAAACCTCTTTAGTTTACTTTTTCTACCCATTCCTGCAAAGCTAAGGATTAGTGCCAATCACCTCAAAATGGACCCGAATTGTGTACCATCGTACACACTCTAATCATGTGTATTATCAGTGAGTTATGACAGTGTGGCACACTTAGGTGTGGCACACCCTGTTGAAGGGGTGAATCAATCGCTTCTCGAGGATCTTAATATCAGGGAGAGTCTGATCTTCAATTTTCAGCCTTTAGGCTTTTTTATATACTTTCGCACCCTGTCCATCAATGACCGGATTTTAACAAATGCCGAAGAAACCCGCCAAGTCTAAATACGACTCCATATTTGAAAAGGAACTTTTGCCACATGTCGGGGCTCTTCAAACCTTTGCCTATCACCTGACCTACAACCAGGAAGATGCAGATGATCTCGTACAAGAGACGTATCTTAAAGCATATAGATTCATCGATAAGTACGACGAAGGAACTAATGCCAAAGCATGGCTGTTTAAAATCCTCAAGAACGCCTATATAAACGAATATAGGAAACGGGTCAAACAACCCACAAAAGTTGATTATGAGGAGATTACCGCTTATCATGATACCGATGATGACAGGATATCAGGGTACAGTGATCTGAGAGAGGAAATCTTCCTTCATATGATGGGAGATGAAGTGACATCAGCTATCAATAGTCTGCCATTAGATTTCAGGACAGTGATTTTACTCTGTGACATCGAAGGGTTCACATATGAAGAGATCGCAAGCATCATTGATGTGCCCATAGGTACAGTGCGATCAAGGCTTTTCAGGGCCAGAAACCTGCTGAAAGAAAAATTGACAACGTATGCCCAGAAAATGGGTTTTACAGACCACAGAGGAAAGAACAGAACACTTAAACCCAGCACTGACTCCTCTGAAAAAGATAATACAGAAGAAGAATAATCAGAACATTGAAATAGTACTTTTTTTACATCCCATGATCCGAATTGAACTGAATTAAAACCTTTATCGATGGAAGACCTCAACGCCAAAAATGAATTAAGTAAACAAGTAGGGATGTATTTCGACCAGGCACTTGATGCGCAGACCAGGGACGAATTTCTCCAGAAAGTCAATTCCGATCCAAGCTATCAACAAGCTTACAATCACGAACAAGTGATACGGGACAATATCAAAAAACACATCTACCGGCCACTCAATTCGACTAACCTGATACAAGCTATCAAAAATCAGATCAGAAAACCTTAAGCGGCAAATCACATTGCCAATACCTACAATCATTTTTACGCATTTGATATCCCCGGCTTAGAGTTACTTCATGCTGAGGCTTTGATTCTTGTCTGAATTCAGTGTAACATGGCCTTAGTCAAATTCAATTATTTATTTTTCTTTTCCCTGTTATATACTCTCGGAATTAATGCCCAGACATTGGATCTTTCCGGATCCGGATATGATATGCATTCCGAAATTAACTGGAATACCATTCCTTCGGCCGACAGGTTTGAAATATGGAGAAGATCCGATTCGACTTCCAACTTCACTTTATTAGCCACGACCAGAAACCTACGTTGGATAGACTGGACCGGCAGAACTGATCAACTGGATCATGATTATCAATATTATATCGATGCACTTTCAGTGATCGGACATGTTCTTTCTATCTCTGATACAATTGTGATCACCATTTCTCCTTTTTCAGATGATCAATTCCTTGACATGGTGCAGGAATATACGTTCAGATATTTTTGGGAATATGCACATCCGATCAGTGGTATGGCCAGAGAGCGATTGGGTAGTGATGATATTGTCACCACAGGCGGCACCGGTTTCGGAGTGATGAGTATAGTAGCAGGAGTTCACCGCGGATTCATCACACGTCAACAAGGCGTGGACAGATTGTTGCAACTAGTAAGCTTTCTTCAAATTGCGGAAAGATTTCATGGTGTATTTCCACATTGGATGAATGGCAGAACAGGGGCAGTACATCCATTCAGCACATTTGACAACGGAGGAGATTTAGTAGAGACAGCTTTTCTTATGGAAGGTCTTCTCACTGCACGAGGTTATTTTGATCAGGACAATGAAAAAGAAAATGTGCTTCGTGAAGTGATCACCTCTTTGTGGGAAGATGTAGAGTGGGATTTTTATTCACGCGATAACTCAGGTGTTTTATATTGGCATTGGTCTCCGCAATATGCATGGAAAATGAATTTCCCGATCAGGGGATACAATGAAGCATTGATCGTATATCTTCTGGCGATTGCTTCTCCCACCCATCCTGTTGCTCCTTCATACTGGCAAAGCGGTTGGGCCGGAGCCGGGTATGTAAGCGGATTTAAATGGTTTGGTATTAAACTTCTTGTCGGACCTCCGCTAGGCGGACCACTTTTTTTTGCTCACTATTCTTACCAGGGATTTGATCCGAGAAATATTAAAGATCAGTACGCAAATTATTTTATTCAAAATACCAATCATACATTAATTAATCGTGCGTATTGCATCGCTAATCCATTGCACCATACGGGCTACAATGATCAATGCTGGGGACTGACTGCGAGTGATGATCCTTTTGGATATGAGGCTCATGCTCCTGGAGGAACAACTGATAATGGTACCATTACACCTGCAGCCGCTCTTCCTTCCATGCCGTATACACCAGAAGAAAGCAAGAAGGTGATGCGTCATTTATATCAACAATATGGGGAACATCTTTGGGGGCCATATGGATTCTATGATGCTTTTAATCCCGGTGAAAATTGGTTTGCAGATTCTTACATTGCCATTGACGAAGGGCCGATCATCAATATGATTGAAAACTACCGCTCAGGAATATTATGGTCAAACTTTATGTCCAATCCGGAAATCACACCGGCATTGTCTGCGATCGGATTTGTCGCTGATATTGTAGCTACAGATGATCAACAAATAAAAAAAATCAATTGGTCTGTATATCCAACATCTGGCGATGGTAATCTCTACATAAAGCTTGATGAAAAATCATATGCGAGCCTGACGATTAGAGTTGTAGACAACCTCGGTAGAAATATTCCTTTCCATCAATCTAAATCTTCAATCGGTGATGATCTGATTGCACTCAAAGTAGACTCTAATTTTTCCGGATGGGCATGGGTAGCTATTACAGATAACTTCCATTTCAATGCTACCAAACCGGTCTGGATAAATTAAATAGCCTGCCTTTTCTGAAATATTTTTCTTCCGTAAAATATAATATCAACCCCATTTTTATGTATGATATAGTTTTAATCTGTATATCATTCATTATCTGAATTTTGCAAAATACAGTATAAATATTTGTTATATATCAGGCCGAAATCACAATTGATTTTAATTTGCTGTTTACACGTTGCTTTCAATGTGTTTTCCTATTTTTAAACCTTATTCATTTCTAACATTCACAAACTCAATTCTGATATGAAACATGTATTTCTACTTTTTTTCTCCCTCTTCACATTTCAATTGCTGCAGGCCCAGGTAGTCTATGAAGACTTCGAAGGCGGCACTGCTGATGTAGCCTGGACAGGGCTAAACGGAATTTATGATGGCGTCGTCGCAAATCCAAGCCCAGACGCAGTTAATGGAAGTGGATTTGTAGGTTCCTATACAAATGTTACCGGCTTTGCGTACAGCTTTGCTTTAGGCACCTTAGGAAGTCCTGCGAATCTCACTCAATTCAACCTGATCAAAATGAAAGTTTGGTCACCTATAGCTCCTACACAGGTTCTATTCAAATTTGAAGGTGGCGGTAACAATATTGAATCTATAAGAGATATTACTGTGGCCAATCAATGGGTGGAATATTCATTTGACGTCACAGGTGGAGCAGGCTTCACAATGATGGACAAAATATTAGTTGCATTCAGTCCGGGCGTTGATACCAGCACTGAGACTTATTATTTTGATGATATCGCTGGTTATGTAGCCAGAGAAGATTATGAAACATTTGAGAACGGAGCTAATCTACCATGGCAAGGTCTTGATGGTTATTTTGAAGGTCCGGTGACCAATCCCGATCCGAATAGCGTGAATAGTTCTGATAGTGTAGGACTATATGTGAAATCTGGCACAGCCGCATACAGTTTATTACTTGCTGACAGAGGTGTTCCTTTTGACATGGGTGTTCTGAATCAATTCCATCTGCAGGTTCGTGCACAGGCTGCAACACAAGTACTTTTAAAACTTGAAGGCCCTGGTGGTCCATCAATCGAAAGAACAAAAAATATCGGTCTCACCAATGAATGGCAGGATTATACATTTGATTTTTCCGGTGCAGCTGATTATACCAATCTGACGAAGGTGATTCTGTTCTTTGATCCGGGAGTAGAGATGAGTGCTGATACATATTACATCGACAATCTCTATGCTTTGCCTCAAGGTGCTTGCAAAAATGTAACGCCAAATCCTGACATCATCGATGATTTCGAATGCAATCGTAACGCTACATATGTCAATGGTTGGGATAGTCTTAGTGTCGTCAACAATCCAGCTCCTGATGCAGTCAATACCTCTGCTAAAGTGGGCAAATATGTTGATCCTGTTACAGAACAGTGGGCTACTCTTCTGATTGATTATCAAAGCCCAATCGATCTGTCTACAAAAAATCAACTCAAGGTTAAGATATGGTCACCACGTGTCGTACCTATTCTATTTAAACTCGAAGGTGGATCTTCTCCTGTAAAAGAAATTTTCCAGGATGCTTCGGATCCGGGTCATTGGGTAGAATATACAGTTGATTTTAGCGGAGAAGCATTGGCTAATCATACTAAATTAGACTTCTTCTTCAATGCAGGCCAGGATCCTCAGGCTGGTGATGTGTACTACATCGATGATATTCGCTTTGTAGAAAAAACGAATCTGGCATTGGAAGATTTTGAAACCGGTGCTGCTTACTTACCATGGGAGCCATTTGCTCAGCAAACACTTTTGCACGGTACATTCGAGGTTGTTGCCAATCCTGATCCTGCAGGTATTAATACATCTGTCTATTCCGGAAAATATACCAAAGGAACTTCTGCATTCAGTACAGTATCTGCTGTAGCTCCCGGTGTCATCGATATTTCCACACGGCCTCAATATAATGTGGATGTATATGCGCCCGGTCCAGGTACAATGATATTCAAGTTAGCAAGTGTTTCTCAGGGGAATAAAGAAGTTGAAAGAGATATTACTGCCGGCGGTGAATGGCAGAATATTTCTTTTGATTTTTCATCTTTTCAATCGATTACCGACTGGAGTTCTATCAACATGATATTTAATCCGGGTGTAGCTGAAGAAGGTGCTGTATTTTATTTTGACAACCTGACACAAAGCGTCACTACGGTAGATCCTTGCGAAGGCACAGTGCAGATTCCGAATATCATTGATGACTTCGAATGTCAACGCAATAATGAATTTGGAGCAGGTGCCGCACAAATATCCGTTGTTGGCAATCCTTCAGTGACTACTGCAAATAGTTCGACTTACGTGGGTGTCTATGCTGATCCTCCAAGTGATGCATTTGCTGCATTGTGTGTTAATTTTCCAGATGGTATTGATTTGTCTTCTTACAATCAGCTTTCATTCCAGATACTGGGTGCTGCGGCCGTTCCTATTTTATTGAAACTGGAAGGTGGTACTGCTCCAGGTTATGAAGTCCTGACTGCAAGCACACTCCCTGGTGAATGGGAAACCATCACAGGTGATTTCTCAAGCCAGGTAGGTCTGGATCACAAACGCGCATGCATATTTATCAATGCAGGTGTTGAAGATCCAAATCCAACAAATTATTATATCGACAACCTCCAATTTGCGCACGCACCTTTCACAGGATGTTTAATGAATTTTGATGATGCTGCATTCATTTCTACTGACTGGAAATTTTTCCCAAATAGTGATTCCGGTATTTTTGAATTAGTAGACAATCCTGATCCAAGTGGCATTAATACCAGCGCCAAGGTGGGTAAAGCTGTTGAAAAAGCTACAAGTGGCCAACCATGGCAGGGTATGTATGCTGATCTTCCTGCTCCTATCGTATTCGGAAGTGACAAGATCGTGAAGATGAAAGTTTTATCTCCTCAGGTTGCAACGATCACCATGAAGATTGAGAATAGCAAGGCTACACCTCCTGGCCCGAATTCAGGTGATCTTACAGTAGCAAATACAAAAGCAAATGAATGGGAAGAATTGTCATGGGACTTCTCTTCAACACCGATCATTGATGATGGACAATATGTACGAGTGACCTTGATCTTTGACATCAATAATATTCCTGCTGAAGATGTAGTGTATTATTTTGATGACGTGTCACTGACCGGTGGAGATTGCGGTACGACAAGTACTTCCGGTCCTGCACATCCTGCTGATCTTTCTATCGCTCCGAATCCGGTCACCGATGAACTTCTGATCAAAGAACTTGGAAGAATCACAAGACTGGATGTTCATAATTTGTTTGGACAGAAACTGGCAAGTGTTTCCGTAGGAAATGCAAGTAATGCATATGTGAATGTAAGTGAACTCAGTCAGGGCACTTATATATTGACAGGATACAGCTCAAAAGGTGAACTCTTAGCTTTATCCCGCTTTGTTAAATTATAAATCAAATCACACTGTAAATCGGGGAGTGCATTGCCTCCCCGATTTCTTTTTATACCAGGCTCTTCGAACCTGTTTGATTTTGTGTGCTCTTTTGTTCAGTTGCAAAACAACCACTCCGTCACAGCATCAGGATAAAGTTGCTTATTCAGTGGATGAACTTGAGCGCCGCACATTTAATTTTTTCTGGGATCTTGCTGATAAATCAAATTTTCAAATTCCGGACAGGTATCCGACATTAACATTTTCATCTATCGCTGCTACAGGATTTGGATTGAGTGCTTATATCGTAGGCGCTGAAAGACATTATGTGAGCAGGACAGAGGCTGCTGAAAGAACATTGAAAACGTTAAATGCCTTATGGCATATGCCAATGGGTCCCGGTAAAGAAGGCATCTCCGGATATCATGGATTTTATTATCATTTTCTCACACTGGACAAAACAGTTCGCTATAAAGATGTTGAGCTTTCATCCATTGATACTGGTCTTTTGATGGCAGGTATACTTTCGTCTATGTCCTATTTTGATGGGGACAATGTAACTGAGAAATCGATTCATGCTCTGAGTGATAGTCTTTACCGTCGTGTAGAATGGGATTGGATGCTCAATGATAGTGTCAGGCTCTGGATGGGCTGGCATCCTGAAAGTGGTTTTATTCCATCAGAGTGGAGAGGCTACAATGAAGCAATGGTTTTGTTAATCATGGCTATTGCTTCTCCTACACATCCTATTCCTGCTGCAGCCTGGGATAAGTGGTGTTCCACATACACGTGGGATACTTTTGAAGGCCAAACCTGTATACAGTTTGATCCGCTTTTAGGACACCAATACAGCCATGTATGGATTGACTTCAAAGGGATACAGGATACATACATGAAATCAAAAGGCATTGATTATTTTGAAAACAGCAGGAGGGCAACATTGGCCAATCGTAGTTATTGTATTCAAAATCCAATGCATAACGCGGGATATGGAGAATGGTGCTGGGGATTGACTGCCTGTGATGGACCCAATTCAAAAACAATGATAGTGAATGGAAAACAACATGAATTTTTCGATTATCGTGCAAGAGGTGCCTGCAGCTATCAAATCGTTGATGATGGGACAATAGCACCTACTGGCGTAGGGGGTTCATACCCTTTCAACCCTTACGAATGTGAAACCACATTAAAAAATATGTGGGATACCTATTATCAAAACCTCGTTGGTGAATATGGTTTTAAAGATGCTTTCAATTTAACTTATGTTACTTCAGAAACACCTCAAGGATGGTTTGATATAGATTATCTCGGCTTAGATCAGGGACCAATTATATTGATGATCGAAAATCAACGCACAGGTCTTTTGTGGAATGTCATGAAGAAGAATCCTTATATAGTCGAAGGACTACGCAAAGCCGGGTTCACTGGAGGATGGCTGAACGAATAACGAATAACGAATAACGAATAACGAATAACGAATAACGAATAACGAAAATAAAATGAATACAAATTTCATTTGCAGGTTTTTTTTCATTTCTCTGATTTCATTTTTCCTATTTAGTTGCAAAACGCAAAAGCCTTCTGATCCTGTTGCGAAAGGAATCAGTGAGAAGATCGACAGCATCATGGCGCTCATGACGCTGGATGAAAAAATAGGCCAGATGACCTTATTCACTACGGATTGGGGTTCTACCGGTCCGACGATCAGGGAAGGATATCAGGACGACATCAGACAAGGTCGTTGTGGCGCTTTATTCAATAGTCATACGACAGCCTTCACAAGACAATTGCAGGAAATCGCTGTAAAAGAAAGCCGACTACACATCCCTCTCATTTTTGGATATGATGTCATCCATGGGTATAAAACTATTTTCCCGATGCCACTCGCTGAATCATGCAGCTGGGATCTGGCTGCAATGGAAAGATCTGCCTCTATTGCTGCCGCTGAAGCTTCTGCTGCCGGTTTGCATTGGACTTTTGCACCGATGGTTGACATATCACGCGAACCGAGATGGGGACGTGTAATGGAAGGAGCAGGAGAAGACACTTATCTCGGATCACTTATCGCCCGCGCACGTGTAAAAGGTTTCCAGGGAGAAAATTTTGACCACGCAGATAAAATTATGGCCTGCATAAAACATTATGCAGGCTATGGAGCTCCTATCGCCGGCAAAGATTATAATACAGTGGATATGAGTGAACGTGTATTTCGTGACACATATCTCCCGCCCTACAAAGCCGGTGTCGAAGCAGGTGCAATGTCCGTCATGACATCATTCAATGAGTATGATGGAATTCCTGCTACTGCAAATAAATTTTTGCTTCAGGAAGTATTGCGAAATGAATTAGGGTTCAAAGGATTCGTAGTGACTGACTATACGGGTATCAATGAAATGGTCAATCATGGTTATGCACGTGATCTGGCCCACGCCGGCGAACTGGCTGTCAATGCCGGTGTTGATATGGACATGCAAGGTGCCGTATTTGAGCAATACCTGAAAAATTCTGTTGAAGGCGGCCGGGTAAATGAAAAAACAATTGATGCCAGTGTCAGACGAATATTGGAAGCCAAATTTGCCCTCGGCCTGTTCAAAGATCCCTACCGGTACTGTAATGCAGAACGTGAAAAAAGGGAGATATTTTCTCCTGCAAATCTTGAAGCCGCAAGAGATATGGCCAGGAAATCAATTGTCCTATTAAAAAATGTTAAGAGCACTCTTCCACTTCCTAAAAAAATGCATTCGATAGCGCTTGTTGGTCCACTGGCCGATGCCAAAGCTCAAATGCTTGGCGCATGGAATGGCGCAGGAGATGGTGAATCATGCATAAGTGTAAAAGAAGCTCTTACTGAACGGGCTGCTAAAAATGGATTCAAATTAAATTTTGTGAAGGGGTGTGAAATCGAAGGAGACATTACAAATGGATTTACAAATGCAGTCATGGCCGCGAGAAATTCAGACGTTGTCATTGCTGTCGTGGGCGAATCAATAGAGATGAGTGGTGAAGCTTCAGCACGTTCTGATTTATCATTACCTGGTGTACAGGAGCAAATGATAAAAGAACTTGTCGCAACCGGTACTCCGGTCATCGTCGTGTTGATGAATGGGAGACCATTGACCATGCCATGGATCACAGAACATGCCAGTGCAATACTTGAAGCGTGGTGGCTAGGCACGGAAGCCGGACCAGCAATAGGTGATGTGCTTTTTGGTGATTACAATCCATCAGCTAAATTGACTATGACATTCCCCAGGTCGATGGGGCAGATACCCATTTATTATAACTATAAAAACACCGGTCGACCCTATGATCCAAATAGCAAATGGACTTCAAAATATCTGGATAGCCCTAATGCACCACTCTATCCGTTCGGATATGGCCTGAGTTACACTACATTCAAATATGATTCGATGCAAATAGCGCGTACTGAATTTTCAATGAAAGATTCACTGCTGATTTCTGTTAAAGTCACCAATACCGGCGAAAGAGAAGGTGAGGAAATCGTTCAGTTATATGTAAGGGATTTAGTGGGAAGTGTCACACGTCCGGTGAAAGAATTGAAAGGTTTTGAAAAAATAAAACTTCCAAGTGGTCAGTATAAAATTGTTAATTTTAAACTAACCGCTAGAGACCTTGCATTTTATACTGCAGACATGAAATTCGAAGCCGAGCCCGGTAAGTTTTGGGTCATGATAGGCCCTGATTCAGAGCATTTGCAAAAGCGTGAAGTAACCCTTATCAAATAGTCTCCTCTATCGATATCCGATTAATTTAATCAATTGGTTAATTAACAATTATGAAATCAAAATATCTACACGCCATCTTTTTTCTCCTTACACTCATGCCTCTATGCGCCTGGACGCAGACTGTGACAGGTGTGGTCCTGGATGCTAAAACTGAA
Organism: Saprospiraceae bacterium; assembly: GCA_049289835.1. Lineage (GTDB taxonomy): Bacteria > Bacteroidota > Bacteroidia > Chitinophagales > Saprospiraceae > Opimibacter. The sequence continues at coordinate 13,572 of JBATMM010000021.1, forward strand.
CTACCCATTATCGGTGTCACTATTCAGGAAGCAAGTACTGATCGGGGTACGAACACAGATGTGGAAGGTCGATTTACGATGACGCTTGAAAAGCCTGATCCTGTCCTGATCTTCAGGTATACAGGGTATACTGCAGTGGAATTGAAATTGGATGGACGCACTGAATTGGAAGTGAAAATGACTGAAGCCGATTTTTTGATTGATGAAATTGTCGTCGTCGGCTATGGTATCCAGAAGAAAAGTGATCTCACCGGAGCTGTTTCAACAGTCAAGGGCAAAGATCTGTCCCGTGTAGCTACTTCGAATGTTGAACAGGCATTGCAGGGAAAGGTGGCCGGTGTCTATGTATCTCCCTCTTCCGGAACACCCGGAGCAGGTGCAGTAATCCGTATACGTGGAACAGGAACTCTAAACAATGCTAATCCACTTTATGTAGTCGATGGCATGATCACATATGATGCATCACTAGTCAATCCTGAAGACATTGAAAGTGTTGAAGTATTGAAAGATGCATCAGCTGCTGCCATCTACGGAAGTCGTGGCGCGAATGGAGTCATCATCATCACGACTAAAAAGGGAATCCCCCGTGAGAAAGCTTATATCTCCGGATCTACGTATTATGGAAGTCAGCAAATCACTAAAAAAGTTGCACTGCTCAATGGAGCTGAATTTGCTTCTGCTTATAATGATCTCAGAGGTCAGGCCTTTTTTCCTGATCCGACCGTTTTTGGTGAAGGCACAGACTGGCAGGATCAGATATACCGAATGGCGCCGATCAGTAATTCAACGATAAGTGCCAATGGAGGTTCTGAGCAATATAGTTATAGTTTCAGCGGAAATTATTTTTCACAGGATGGTATTATAAGAAATTCACATTACGACCGGTTGACGCTAAGGCTTAACGCAGAATATAAATTAACGCCATCGATCAAACTTGGACATAACCTTTCGCATTCAACTATTCGTGAAGATGCTGCACCGGATGTAGTAGGTAGTGCTTATCGCATGCCACCGATTTACGCACCAAGAGATTCCACCGGTGATTTTTCAGATCCTACTTTTTTTGGACTGGCTGTTGCCAATCCTGCTGCAGATCTTTTTTATAAAAGCAATCATCATTTCTCTGGCTCAAGATTATTCGGCAATTTGTATGTTGATATTAATCTCTTCAAAGATTTTACGTTCAGGTCTAATCTGGGTATTGACAGGGTAAAGAAAAATTCCCGTTTTTTCGAACCTAAATTTGAGGTGAGTGCTTCACAACGAAATCTCAATGATCGTCTTTCGGTAGGGATTGATAACGGAAACGAATGGATATGGGAACAGACACTGACGTTCGATCATACCTGGAATACTGATCATCACTTGACTGTACTCACAGGATACACTGCTGAAGAACGTAAATATGAATCTCTCGGTGGGAGCAGAGAAAACTTTCCGGGTACCGCTGAAGAATTACTCTATCTCTCAGCAGGGAATGATACAACTCAAATGAATTATCAAAGTGCGGGAGATGAAGCATTGACTTCAAATATTTACCGCATCAATTATGCCTACAAAAACAGATATCTATTGACGCTCAGCTGGAGAACTGACAGGTCAAGCCGCTTTACAAAAGCTAACAGAACAGGAAATTTTCCTTCAGGCAGTATAGGATGGAATATCGGAGAAGAACCCTTTATGAAAAATTTCCCATGGCTCGACAGATGTAAAGTCCGTGGAAGTTTTGGAATATTAGGAAATCAGAATGCATCTTCTACCTATCCTTCCACCGGAGCTGTGACTAGTGGGCTATACGGGGTATTTGGTCCTGATGAAAGTCTCAATCAGGGTGCGACACTTATCTCTCTTGCGAATGCAAATCTGAAATGGGAAACTTCAAGACAGACTGATGTCGGTATTGAATTGGGCATTTTAGATGGAAGTATTGAATTAGAATTGGATTGGTACAACAGATTGACCTATGATATCATCGCCTCTGTTCCTATTCCCGATTATGTAGGCTCCCAGGATGATCCTGTAGTGAATACAGCGAAAGTGAATAATACAGGATTGGATATTACAGCAACATATAGAAAAGGAGGCAAACTATCCTACAACTTCGGCGTGATATTGTCACCGGTCACAAATAAAGTAATAAAACTAGCTGAAGGGCGGAACGAAATATTTTCAGCATTTCTACAGGGAGAACCGGCCACGCATACGATTGTAGGTTTACCTATCGGAGCATTTTATGGTTATAAAGTTGCCGGCATATTCCAATCCCAGGAAGAGGTAGATCAGTTTCCAAAATTTGGTGGTGAGAAACCTGGTGATGTCCGTTATGAAGACACTAATGGTGATGGCATACTCAATGGTGATGATCGTGTATACCTGGGTAGTCCGATTCCTAAATTGTCCTATTCGATGACTGCGGGTCTTGAATGGAATGGGATTGATTTTAATGCGGATGTTGTCGGTGCAAGTGGCAACAAAGTTTTTAATGCAAAAGAAACATTCCGTTTTGCGACGTACAATTGGGAAAAACATATTGTAGACAGATGGACACCTGAAAACCATTCGCTGACTGAACCTCGTATAACCAATGGAGGGAATAACTACCGGGTCAGTGATCGGTTTCTTGAAGATGGAAGCTTCATTCGACTGCGCAGTGTGACATTAGGATATTCATTACCTAAAACATTTCTGTCAAAGGCGAATATCAGCAAATTGAGATTTTATGTTACAGGTACAAATATCTGGACAAAACAAAAGTACAGTGGATACTCTCCTGAATTTGCAAATGGATCAAATTCATACGAAGTTGGACTTGATTTCGGTGGATACCCGGTATCAAAAGCATGGCAGGGCGGAGTAGAAATTCAGTTTTAAATTATCAAAGGCACAAACATGAAAAATTCAATCATATTTTCTTATTCAGGTAGTCAGGTGAAATTCATCCTGAGCAGTCTTTTCATTTTTATTTTCATCACAGGATGCAGTAATGAATTCCTTGACAGAAAGCCAAAAGGACAGCTCACGTTTGATACATTTTTTGAAACACAGGATCATGCGATCTGGGCGACGAATGCTGTTTATCAGAATTTCCGTTCGTGGCAGATGTGTGCTTTCCCATGGATCGGCCTTACAGACATCATAAGTGATGATTCAGACAAAGGCAGTTCGCCAAATGATGCACTTTACGTTCTTGAACTTGATGATTTTACGTTCAACTCTACAAATACGGCTTTTCAACAGGCATGGGAGGGACATTATCAGACGATATTTCGTGCCAATCTTGCGATCATCAATATTCCTGGTATTGATATGGATGAAGCCCTGAAGAACAGACTGGTGGGTGAATGTAAATTTCTTCGCGCGTATTGTTATTTCCGACTGGTGCAATGGTTCGGTGATTTACCTTTGATCACACGGCCATTGAACAGTGATGAATACTATACACAGACACGCACACCGGTAACACAGATTTATGATTTTATAGAGCATGATCTGTTAGATGCAATTGATGCACTACCTGAAAAGTCTGCCTATCCTTCTGCAGATTTGGGCAGGGCCACTAAAGGAGCAGCAAGAGGAATACTAGCGAAATTATATATGGTGAAACATGATTTTGCGAAAGGTGCAGAATATTGTGAAGCTGTTATTCAGTCGGGAAAATACAGTTTGTTACCACGGTATGCAGATAATTTTCTTCGTGTTGGCGAACAGGGTGCAGAAAGTATATTTGAAATCGGTGCTGTTTCGATCAACGCACCTGTTGCCGGACCTGGAGCTACACCTTACAATATGATCCAGGGTGTTCGTGGCGTTCCTAATTTGGGCTGGGGATTTAATCGGCCTAGTGATAACCTGGTGGCCTCTTATGAAGCAGGTGATCCAAGATGGGAGGCAACCGTTATTTATGAAGGCGAAGTACTACCGGATGGATCCACAATAGTACAACACAATAGTGAAGTGCTTAATGCCCGCTATAATCAAAAGGCATGGGTTCCTGCGCATCCTGGATTACAGGACAATGGACCAGGTAATATTCGAATACTTCGCTATGCAGATATTTTACTTCTTGCTGCTGAGGCTTATAATGAAATAGGTAATTCTGCAAAAGCACTTGAATATATCAATATGGTGAGAGCCAGAGCAAGAGGTAATAATCATTTTATTCTCCCAAATCTGACCATAACGGATAAAAATGCGTTAAGAGAAAAAATCTATGCTGAGCGCCGTTCTGAATTAGCGATGGAAGAACATCGTTGGTTTGATCTTGCGAGATGGGGACGAATAGCCGATGTGATGGGACCGTTAGTGCCAAATTTTGTTGCTTCAAAAAATATACTACTGCCGATTCCACAATCTGAAATTGATTTGAGTGGTGGGGCTATTGCACAAAATCCCGGTTATTAAAACAATAGGCAATAAGCAATTGGCAATTGGCAATTGGCAATAGGCAATTAGCAATTGGTAATAGGCAATTGGTAATAGGCAATAAGCAATTGGCAATAAACAATTGGCAATAAGCAATTGGCAATAAGCAATAAGCAATAAGCAATAAGCAATAAGCAATAAGCAATAAGCAATAAGCAATAAGCAATAAGCAATAAAAAAATAGGCAAAAACAATAGGCAATAAGCAATAAGCAATAAAAAAATAGGCAAAAACAATAGGCAATAGGCAATGATTATAAATGCAAATGAAATATTGATTTTAAGTCTGGAGACTTAAAATAGCGGTGACAGGGAATTTTAAGTCCGGAGACTTAAAATATCGGGAAAAGCGGGAGCGGGCTTTTTCATTTTAGCTTACCTTCGAAATATGAAATATTTCTTCGCCATAGGACTGTTTGCTTTGATTCTTCATTTTGAGGCTTCAGGTCAGTTTGCAGATGATTTTAGTGATGGCAACCTTGATGGTTGGATGGGGAATACTGAAAACTACATCGTAAATACATCCGGCCAATTACAATTGAATGCCCCTTCGGGCTCAACTTCTTCATGGATATATACTCCTGTGACATTTATGGACAGCATGGTGTGGGAAGTCTATTTCAGGCTTGATTTTGCCCCTTCAACAAGTAATTTATTGAGAATATACCTGGGGTTGACTACCTCTGACCTTGCAACGGCATCGGGGTACTTCCTGGAAATAGGGGCCACAGGCGATGTTGATGCATTGGATTTAAGATACCTGGACAATGGAAGTGCGACGACTATTGCCTCTTCAACGCCCGGTCTCGTCGCTTTGGAACCTGTGGATCTTACTATTCGTGTTGTCCGAAATAGCCAGGGGCTTTGGCAGATATTTAATATCGGTGGAGCTTTACCAGAATTGTTGTTTTCCACTTCCCACAATATTCTTCCGCTATCATCATTTACTATTTTTGGTTTTTACAATAAATACACAGATACACGAAGAGATAAATTCCGGTTTGACAATATCATCATCTCTCTGTTACAACCTGATCAAACTATTCCTTCCTGGCTTACGCTTATGGTAGCAGATAACAATACCGTAAACCTGCTTTTTGATGAACCACTTGATCCGGTCACCTCAGTTGATCCATCGCATTACATACTGACACCCGGCAATACCATGCCGGATGATATCGTAGTGAATGCAAATGAAATATCACTTTCATGGAACCAGGCTTTTATATCCAATCAGGATTATACACTGACGATCAATAATCTTAAAGATCTAACCGGAAATGTTCTTTTGACAGATAATAAAAATTTTAAGTTTACCCAGATTGCTCAAGCGGCTCCTTATGATCTTCTGATCACAGAGATCATGGCGGATCCGACTCCTGTGATCGGCCTTCCGGATGCAGAATTTCTTGAAATACACAATACCGGCACTGAAGTCTTTAACCTGGGTGATACTAAAATAAGAGTAGGTACCACTGAAAAAGTATTGCCTGACAGCCTTATACATCCCGGAGAGTTTGTAATCCTGACAGACGATGCTAACATTTCTTCACTATCACCATTTGGCAGAGTAATTGCACTGACAAGCATGTCTGCACTTACAAACAGTGGGACGTCATTAGCCTTGATCAATACCTCCGGTGAAATAATACATGAAGTAACTTATGCCCTCTCATGGTATAATGATGCTGTCAAATCAAATGGCGGATGGTCGCTTGAAATGATCAATCCATCCCATATTTGTTCTGATCAGGAAAACTGGACAGCCTCTTCAAACCTTGTCGGCGGAACGCCCGGACAAATAAATACCCAATGGACTACATCACCGGATATACAGGGCCCTGCTATTCTTTCTCTTTTTACGGCTTCACCTGAAGTGATTGAATTGCGATTTGATGAGCGGATTGAATCCGTGTTGATGCTCAATCCTTCTTTATATGTATTTCAACCCACTCTTACTATTGATAAGGTTGAGCTTATCAATTCGACCACGGTGCGTATCACATTAGTCGATCCACTTCAACAAAGTGTGATCTATCATCTCCTTCCATTTTCGGCGATTGATTGTCTTGGCAATCCTGCTGCAGACCAGGATACGGTAGTATTCGGTCTTGTCTCACCTGTAGCGAAAGGAGATGTATTGATCAATGAAATACTTTTTAATCCTGCGGTTGGTGGAAGCCGGTTTATTGAGATCATCAATCCAAGTCAAAAATTTATTGATTTGAGCACGCTCGCAATAGGAAGGATCAATGCCACTCATCATGATATTTATCCCACAGGAATAAATGAAATTCTTGCTCCGGGAGAAATTGCAGTTTTCACATCGAATCCTTCAGATATCCTTTCACGATATGTAGTGCCGAACCCAACAAAGCTTTATGTTTCTATCATCCCAACATGGGATGACAAAGAAGACCAGGCTTCTATCATAGCCGGTGGGGAGTTTATTGATTCATTTACTTACTCATCATCCTGGCATCATCCAGTGATCAGTGATCAAGATGGTGTCAGCCTGGAACGAATATCAACCGCTGCTCCAACGTCTTCCGCATCAAGCTGGCATAGTGCATCATCAGTGAGTGGCTATGCGACACCAACAGGACCAAATTCCCAGGCCATATTGAATGGTGTTGCAGAAGCACCATTCAGTCTGACGAATAAACAGTTTTCACCTAATGATGACGGTTACAAAGATTTTCTTCTTATGGATTTTACAGAGACTTCAGGTGATGATATCGTCTCTGTCTGGATCTATGATCTCGAAGGAAGAATCGTAAAACAGCTTTTATCAAATGAGTCAATTGGTACTTCTGCTCTCATTCAATGGGATGGCAGCAATACAGAAGGTCGGCTGGCGGACATGGGTATCTATATCGTGTTTGTTCAGCTATGGGATCCTGCCGGGAACACAAAAGAATACCAACAATCCTGCGCCCTTGTAAAACGGTAACAGATTGATTTCGAAAACTACAGATATGTCTACTCCGATGAAGATTGCCGGTCTTTTACCTAAGGCTATTCTCTCCGTGGGTTTTTCGGCCTTGTTAATACTGTTGACCGGGCTTTGTGTTTTTACACCTTCACTTTTGCTTTTACGTCAACTATCCGATTATACTTTTTACATCATGCTCGGCATGTTGGTGCTCGGTTTTTCTGCTTTTCTTGTGCGGCAGGAAAGAATCATGGTGGTCAGTCTTTTATGTTGTTGTGTATTGTGTCTTCATCTGAAAGGATCTGCTAATCAGCAAATGAGGCTTGCAGTTGTAACGTCTAATCCTTCGCTTAAAATTTCACACATCAGCCTGGGCAATGCAGAAAATGATTATGATAAAGTCATTGATTATATAGCGCACCTTGATGCAGACATCATCAGCTTCCAGGAATTGACACCTGACTGGAATGCACAATTAATCAAAAAATTGTCTCCTGAATATAAATACATCAGGACGATGACCAGGCTGGACCCATACGGCATGGGATTTTTTTCAAAAATTTCTTTTCACACGCTTGACACTGTTTATTATCACGATGTGCCTGCTTTGATCGGATCGATCATGCTGGACAATGATCACCACTGCACGCTAGTGAGTTGCACGGTGATACCTCCTGTCAACCAGGCGGCATTTAAAACGATATCAAAACATTTTAGTTACCTGACAGCGTATATGAAAAATCTTGAGGGTGGTGTCATTGTACTGGGTGATTTGCATTTACCTCCATGGGCTGCCGAAATCCAACAATTCAAAATCGAGGCTAATCTTCAGGACAGCAGAAGAGATACGAATCCAAGAAATCTCGATGGATCTTTTTCGCTTCCGAGGATACCAGTAGAACATATTTTTTACGGTCAGAAATTCGAATGTACTTCTTTTTCTGAATTGGGTAATAGTGTCGTAGGCCGTCTTGGCATAACAGGAACTTATCAAATACATAATAGTAATGTGGAAAGTGTTCAGTAGTCTGGGGCATGCCTTCAGGGGTATGTTTGATTTATTGTCGAGTGAGCGAAATGCGCAAATTGAATTTGTGCTGGCTCTTTTTTTTATAGCCCTCGGATGGTGGCTGAATCTTTCCGTTACAGAATGGTGTTTTGTATTCGCCTGTATCGGTGCTGTGATTGGTGCTGAGGGATTGAATACGGCTATTGAGCGGTTATGTGATTTTCATACCAAAGAACTGCATGAAGATATCAGGTTTGTCAAAGATGTTGCTGCAGGATCGGTATTGATCATCGGGATCATGGTGGTGTGTATCGGATTAGTGATTTATGGGCCGAAGGTGATGCATTTGATCTGCCCCATCTAAATTTCTGCGAAATTTCTCCCCCCTGTGTTTTCTCACTCTCGTTCCTTCGGAACATTTCATTCGAAAAACCCCGGGGCATTTCATTTTCGATTTTCGATTTTCGATTTTCGATTTTCGATTTTCGATTTTCGATTTATGATTTATGATTTATGATTTATGGGTCGCAGTTGCAAACTGCTTGAGGAGATTTACGCTATATCGGAAGATTCAAAATATTGATTTTAAGTCTGGAGACTTAAAATAGCGGGAGGAGTGAGAGAGTGAGAGATGGAACTGTGGCGATAATGATGAAAGCATTGATTCGCAGGTGATCCTGAAAGGATCAAATGTTATTAGCCCCGGGTTGTAACCCGGGGGGCAAATGATGATGGTGAATTTACAACCCTGACCGGGTTGAATAGAAATCTGTCTATGTTGATATACTGTTTCTATTTCAGGAAATTTCAATTTTCAACAGCTACAAGCTGCTTGAGAAAGATTACAATATTGAACGGAGATTCGAAATATTGATTTTAAGTTCAAACTTAAAATAGCTCGGTGATTTTAAGTTTAGAAACTTAAAATAGCGTGGAACTTGATCCTGAAAGGATCAAATGTTATTAGCCCCGGGTGCAACCCGAGGTATAGGAGCGTAGAGGTGTTTTCAACTCTGAAGGAGTTGAATAGAAATCTGTGGACAAATGGGATCTGTATTCATCATGTGTAATCATTTTCAAAAATTGATTTTCGATTGCAGCTTTAAGCTGCTTGATTTAATTTTCAAGATGGTCGAAGATTCGAAATATTGATTTTAAGTCTGGAGACTTAAAATAGCGGATAGTAATTAAAAAAAATGGAGGCCGCTGCATGCAGGGCCTCCATTTTTTTTTGATACTGATATTTCAGTTAATGCTGTCCTATTGTTTGATGAATACGTTTCCGATGAATTCTAAATTGCCTAACGTAATATTAAAAACAGGTGGAGTACCATTTGCTGAAATGTTGATGAGGTCTGCCCCTGTAGGTCCTGATAAGGTGATGTTTTTGTTGATCAGGATAGGACCGGTGGTCAATAGAATGGTTGAATTCCAGATCGATGGATCAAATGTAATCGTTGAGCCGCTGGGCACACAGGCAATGAGATCCCGCAATGATCCTGCGCCTGCATCAGCTAAATTCATCACTACCCCCGGTGTAATCGTGACGGTAATCGGATAGCTGATGCTTGAACAGGTTGTAGTGCTGTTTCTCACTGTCAGGGTTGCGTTATATGTCCCTGCCAGTGCGACAGGTACTGCAAGCACAATAGGAGTAGCTGGCAAAGCTATATTGACTACATCTGTGAATCCGGCAGTATTGGCCGCTGCATCATAATCGATACTGTACTGATCCGGAGTGCCGGTTGTAGCACTGTATGTCAGATTTGCTGTTGTGATGCAAGCGGATACGGAAGGATTTGGTCCAAGTGTTATCGTAGGCAAAGCATTCACAGTTATAGCCGCGGTAGTTGCAGAAGTTGATGGACAACCGGCAGAAGTTGCGATTGCAGAATATGTATATACTCCGGCAACAGTTGGCGTGGCTATAATACTTGTATTTGACTGAGATGGTGTTCCTGCACCGCCAGGCAATCCTGATCCTGCACCCGGTGAAGAAGTCCATGAATACATAGGAGGTGGTACACCATCAATCACGAAGTCATCAATCGCCCAGTACCAATCATTTCCACCTAAATCAGAATTATAAACTAATTTGACCTTCATCGTAGAGGTTAGTGATATTCCTGCCGGAATAGTGGCATTGACTGCGCCTGCTCCTGAAAATGCCGTTCCTTCATCCGCATCATACGATTGTATCAATGTATAGTTTGTTCCTCCATCATTACTTATATAAACTCTGGCGCTGTCTGTAGCAGCACCTGCACTAAGGTCATTGTAATAATGTTTAAACCTGATATTCACTGAGGTATATCCTGCGGCATTGAAAGTAGGTGTAGTGACATATGCCCTTGTCTGAAATGAGGAATAAGCGTCGCTTTCGCAGTACAAGAAGTTACCGCTTCCAAGGGTGCTTCCGCTTTGAGCTGAGGCCACAACTCCCCAGATTCTAACGCCGGAGGTAAGTGAAGCTCCTGCCCAACCTGCAGGCAAATTACCTGAAGTTGTCGTCCCGGCTGTTGTGCTTGTGAAGTTGTCGCTTAGAATTGTTATAGCAGAACCACCTGAGGATACGGCTGTGAGTGCTTGTCCTGCACCCAAGCAGATACTTTGTGGTGTAGCCGGTGTGACTACTGGTACTGAAGGGGCCGGAATAACTGTGACTATCTTTGTAGCTACAGCTGTGCACGCACCCGGACTAGTAACCGTAACCGTGTAGGTTGTAGTACTACCCGGATTGACAGATATTGATGAGGTCGTTTCAGTAGTACTCCATAGCCAGCTTGTTCCAGTTCCGCCGGTTTCAGTTAATGTGACAGCGGGATCACCGGAACATTTTGAGGCCGGGCCGGAAACAATCGCCGATGATGGATTGATGGTGACGAGTACACTAGTGGAATAGTCTGTCATAGTACCTGTCGGGCACGTAACTCTTAACCAATAATATCTTGTCACTGTGACAGATCCTGTTAAAAGTGAGGCAGGATTTGTCTGGCCACCCACTGCTGTACCTGTTAAAGGATAGTCACTGAAAGATGTAGAGGTCATCCATTGATAACCGCTTCCTAAGCCTACAGAGAACCCGGAAGCTGTGATGACAGGCGTACCTGAACCACAAAATGTTGAAGCGCCGGTTATAGCAGCTGTACCGCCTACTGCTCCGGTACAAGGAGGAGCTGAAAACTCATCAGCGCCTATGTCAGGTGTTGAACCATCTCTGGGATCGCCGTCAATATCCGTAGTGATCCCCGTAATGAATGTTCCAAGATTATCGAGCGTTGGATTACTTGCACCAATCAGGTGTAAATCTGTACTAGCTGTATATAGTGGGGCAATATTTTGTGAATTCGAATTACCTCCGAAACCAGTCTGGATATCGGTAAGTGTTACCCTGTCAACAGCATTGATATTACCTAAAATTCCGGGCGTTCCAGAAATATAGAAATCATTATAATTCATCACAGGACTAAATTGAGTGTTTGTGGCTCCCGTGGAATAAATTGCATATGACTTATCATCTGATCTGGTACTATTGTCATACGAATTGGTCAGCAAATTATCCCGCACATCGATGTTGGATCCTGTAGTATTAATAAATAACGCTGCAGAAGACGTAGCGCTTGATGCTGAAGCATAACCTGTATGCGCACCAAATAGATTTATGGAATTATGATAAATATTAATGCCACCGCTACTGCCATCAATATCAATACCTATAGGCCAATAGATATTGGAGACATCAGCATAGCAAGACACATCTGATATCATATTATTATAAATGCTGATAGCGCTTGCTGCATTGCTTGTATTGACAATAATGGCTCGTGAACCATACCCTGAAGTGGTCGTACTGACAATAGTTTTAATTACATTATTCTTCACGGAAGTCGGGCTATTAATAACTGCACTTCCGAGATAAATTCCACAAATGGAGGAAATACCACTTGCTATAGCAGAGGAGTTAATATCATGAATGTTGTTACCGGAAATGGTAAAACCGTTTACGTTGTTATCCAATCGGATGGCTCCGGCATTTGTTACAGTTGTCACCAGATTCTGAATGGTGTTATTCGCGATGGATACATTTAATGCATTTCCAACCCACATTCCTGTAAATCCAATATTAGTACCTCCGGATGCGACAGGACCAACAGTACAATTGGTTATAGTAAGGTTATCAATTCCACCTGCTGAAATAGCGGCTGTACCATTTGCATAAATACCATAATAGCACTGTGTGATCGTATTATTCTGCAATGTGTTATTGTCGTTGTCCGCACCGCCTGTTCCAAGTGTAGAACCTGCAAGGGCAATACCATATGATGTAGCTGTATTGCTTCCGGTATTAACTATACAATTTTTGATGGTATTATTTGTCGCACCTAATCCCGTACCTGGGCTTGACATCCATATAACGGCAGGTGATGTTGTATTTGAGTTTGTGATGGTCAGGCTCTGATCATTTCCACCACTTGTGCTACCGTCAATAGTGACATAGTCTGCACCATTTAATTTTATAAGGGCGCCGCTCGCTACTGAACCTGTGATGGTCGTGCCCGGTGCATTTGGTTTAATGGTCAGTGTATTAATAACACTGGCATCACCATTCGCATTAATGGAGATCGGGAATGTTTCTGAACCACTGTATGAGGCATCCATCAAATTGAAAACAATCGCTCCACCAAGACATTTTGTATTGTAATCTGCTACTGCAGCGGTAAGTGTAGTATATGTTTGTCCACTACCGACTGTGTAGGTTCCGGCAGCTAATGTGCTTTGAATGTTATATGTATTGGGTGTAGTAGGTGGAGTGGTTACAGAATTGACATTTGTTGCGACCAAACCTGTTGCAGGATTTGAACCAACATTGCCGGCTACATCCTGAGCAATCACGTAATAATATATTGCATCTCCTGCTGCAACTCCGCCCATATCTGCAACTACAATGGTAAACAACCAAGTACCGTTCAGGACTGTTCCGGTTGAAAGACTGCCTGGTGAAGAGAACCAGGTTCCGCCAACACCTTTTTTATAATATATCCGTGGACTATTTCCGAGGGTAGCTACACCAGATGCATCTATTAATGTGGCTGTGATTGTTCTGTCAGCAGTTGAGCATGTTCCAAATAAGGCTGTATATGTTATGGTAGGCGCAGCAGCATCTCCGGCGGTTTCGTATGCGCCTATGGTTGAACCTGAAGGTGGTACTCCGGCACTACGTGTGGCACCTAAAATATCTACGGTGATACCTGTACCGGCTATATTGCCCGCACCCACTAACGGTGATCCAAACTGTGGAACTAAATTAGTGGTTGAATTATATAAAGGATCTGCAGCGATTGAATTGGCATCCTGACTTGAAGCGGCTTGCCATAAAGCAAGTGTAGCATAACTGAGACCATTAAATCTGCCCACATTATTGGTAGCACCGGTGCCATTACAATAAAGATCATTATAATTCAACGTAGAGCCGGTTAAAGTGGTAGCTCCTGTAAAATAAGCCCAGAAATTACCTCCTGCCGTTGCACTTGATCCTGTAAGACTGAAGCTGTTATTCCGGACGTCAATATTTGTACATACAGATGTAATATTTAAATCACCGTTAGCAAATGCGGCAACCAGACCTGATGCACTATTTGCCACCTGGCCTGATAAATGAACAGAATTATAATAATATTTGTCACCATAACCTGCGCTGGCCAAAATACCTGTGACATTCCATGTTGCGCTCGTACCGGTTGAATTTATCTTATAAACGATATTATTGTATACCTGGGCATTTGATGGGTTTCCGACTGTAGTATATGTTGAACTCGTCACGCCAATACCATAATATTTAGGAGTACTGGTCCCCGTATAAGATAAGTCATGAATCTTGTTGTTATAACAAAGTCCGTTTTTAAAATCAAGCAATCTTATACCACCGACGAATGTAGCAGCTGTAGTTGCATTGGTAATATTTTGTACTTCATTGCCAGACACCACTAATCCACTTTGTCTGTCTGCATTAATAGCAATCAGAGAAAATCCTTCACCTACAACGTCTGTCCCAAAATTATTATTCGAAATGACATTGTTCAAGTCCGGTGAGGCAGCCAGATATCCGAATAATGCAAGACCGTTTTGTGTTTTACGGAAAAGATTGTTGTTAATAGTATTGTTAGAATTCAACTCACTACCAGCAGCGGTGAGAGATATGGTCCCGCTTCCACCTACATACATACCCAGGAAGGTTGTGGTAGCGGCATCGCCCTGAATGATGCAATTTTTGATTGTGTTATTTATTGCACCATTACCTGTTGCGGGAGATGCGAGCCAGACTACTGCATTTCCTGAAGTTGTCGTCGTCGTATTCGTGATTGTAAGGTTTCTCGAATTTGAACCATTATTTGAACCATCGATGGTGACATAATCTGCACCATTTAATTTTATCAATGCTCCGGCGGCAACCGATCCCGAAAGGGTAGCATTGATTCCTGTATTTGGTTTAATGGTTAGTGTATTGACAGCACTTGCATATGCATTTGCATTGATCACGATCGGGTATGTTTCTCCTCCATAAGTAGCATCCGTCAGATTGAAAATAACTGCGCCGGAAAGACATTTCGCATTGTAATCATTCACAGCAGCTGTAAGTGTGGTATAACTTCCGCCGGAACCAACTGTATATGTACCGGCCAAAGTTCCGGTAACTGTAAATGTATTAGGCGTAGTGGGAGGTGTAGATACTGCAGGAGGATTTGCTGAGAAACCAGATGCACCGGCAGATGGGTTTACGGAAAGATTAGGTGTACCGGCAACATCCTGCGCGACGATGTAGTAAGATACAATGTCTGCTACCATCGTAGCTGCCGCTCCGAATGTAAACGTATACGTGTTGCCACTTACAAAAACACCCTGAACACCTGTATAAGCACCGGCATTCACTTTATAATATAGCATTGGCAATCCTGTGCCCGAGGTAGGAACACCACTGGCATCTGTTATTGTGACTGTCAGAGTTTGGTTAGTGGAGGTAGCACATCCATTTCCAAGGGGAGTGTATGTGATATTAGGCCCTGCGAGATCTATTGCTACGCCTGTGAATTCATCAGCTCCGATATCAGGTGTTGAAACATTTCTTGTATTCATATCATAATCATCCAATATACCTGCAACCGTAATGCCACCGCTTTCAACCTGAGTTGATAGTCCTGCGACCATATGCAGAAAAGTTGTACTTGTACCTGTAGCCGGTCCGGTAAAACTTTGAAAGAAAACTCCTGGAGTGGATGAAACCGTTTCAGTAAAAGAAGCACTTTCTCTAGGAGTAACCAATGCCTTAAACGCTGCTATGGTCTGATAAGGATTAGTCCCATCATGATATATCAGATTGGTTGCGGATGGAGGACCCGAATAAAATAAATTATTATTTGAGGAAGTACCATATCCGGTTAGAGCTGTTGCAGTTCTCCTTAAGGCAGTCGTTGTCCATGTCGTTGTTCCTGTGGACAAATTCACTAAAATATTGTCAATTAAATTTACTGTAGGTGTTGTAGAAGACATATACAACGCTGCACTTGCAGAACCTGAAGCGGAACTTGTTGCATTTAAATAAACTGTGTTGTAAGAAACGTTGTATGTGGTACCTACACTCCCGCACCATATTCCAAACAAGTTCAAACCAGTACTTGCAGGGGCAGTTAAGTTTCCAACTATGTTATTGTAAATATTATAAGTTGTACCTGTGGAATTTCCAAACATGATACCGGCTACTGTAGGTGTTGTTCCTGTGGAACTCAGTGTATGAACCACATTCTTGAAGATATTACCAGTGCTCGCATATTGATCTCTGATTCCTACAACAGATGCGTAACCAGCTCCTGAGCTTGTAAAAGCCAAATTGTTAATATTATTTCCACTGATTGTCTTTGCACCGGATGTCGTAAGCATATAAATACCATAAATAATATTTGAGGTTGCCGTACTGGAACCAGTAATACTTAGATTGTTGACATTATTATTTGTATAGTTCTCTATTACCGGACTACTTCCATTATAAAAACCATAAATTGAAGATGAAGTTGCTCCAGTGCTATTGGGAATTGTATTGTTGGAAATCGTATTACCATCGTAACTTAATGTTGAAGTAGAGGCTCTTATACAATACATGGTTGCAAAATTATTTGCCGCTACATTGCCGGTAATTGTGTTGGAGTTTGCGGTGAACGTTGTCGATGATGCTGATGCATAAATACCCTGGAAAACACAAGTACTCGCGGTTCCTGATGTACCGACCGTATTATTTATCACCTGGTTACTATTTACATTTTGATTAGCTGCACTCGCCCCTGCTAATATCCCGGTCAATGTTGCTGTAGTGGCTGTTGAATATGTACAGTTCTGTATAGTATTATTAGTTATTGTAACTGTGTTTGCAGCAGCAGTGGCGCCAATTACGTTTTCAATGCCAATTAATGCTGTAGTAGTACCAGCGCCTTTTACAGTTATTGTATTGTTACTTATTGTAACATTTCCACTGAGTCCTGCCTGACCATAAATGCCTCTTAAGGTAGTCGCATGGTTTACTCCGCCACCATCATTATTATTAATCGTGTTCCATTGGATATTCATACTCCATTGGTTATTAGCACGAATACCTGCTGAAGGGCTGGTTACTGCGCCACCACCAAAATTTAAAATCGTATTACCTGTGCCTACTACTGTACCACCGACATCATTACCTAAATCTCCTAAAAAGGTAGTCGCTGTTGGAGTTGGACCTACACCTACAGTAGCTGCATAACCGCCAAAGCCAATTCCACCGTTACCATTGTTAATGGCATTCGCATAAAATTTATTTCCGGAATTAGTACCATTTGTAGCTAATGTTCCCCCATTGGTAGGAGTCAGTTGAGTTGCTGCGGCTGCGGCCGTGGAGTTAAGCACCTCTATTGCCCATGATCCATCTAGCATAGGTGCGGTAGCACCTGTGTTATTTATACGTTGCATATTAAAGGTGCAGTTTTGTATGGTGTTATTATTACAACCATCTCCTGCTGCCCTTTTAAAAAGCGCAATACCAAATTCCATAGCTACTGTTGAACTGGCTGAATTACCATCAGTGAAAGTTAATCCATCGATAGTAACGTAATCAGCACCATTCAAATAAAGCATCCCATCCGGAAGTCCTGCTGCAATCGGTCCGGCTTGTGTACCTATAGCTGCGTTTATCGTAACCGTACCGCCAGCTTTAATAATAGTGATGGTGTTTGTTGCACTCAACAAAGGATCAAGTGTGGCACTTCCAACTGCAAAACCCTTGACTGGTGCTGTTTCCGAACTACCTGCAGCACATGTAAAAATGATTGTACCGGGTACAGTATAACTGGTTACAGCATTCAAATCAGTAAGTGCAGCGGCTAATGATGTATATGAAGCCATCAGAGCCGGGCTTGTAACAGCCGTTCCACTGACGGTGACTGGAATCTGTGCATTCGCCTTCTGAGCCACACACAAAAACAAAATGAAAGTCACGATGGTCACCTGAAACATCTGAAATTGATGACGCAGAAATGAATTCGAAAATGAACTTTTACGAGTTTGCAAAAGGCTGGGGGACATATGATTTTTCATAAGCAAAAATGGGGGTAAAAAAGATGATAAAATGAGAGGTATGCAGGAAGCAAGGGAGCGCTTTTGGGTAATGCGTTTATCCATCAGGTTGGAATTAAATGGTTGGGAAATTAGTTCATTAGTTCTATTGCAAGATCGGGTTTCCCTTTTCGTGTTGGACTATAATAAAAGCGGATATAAACCCTAAAACTACCGCTTCATCCAGTTTTTCACGAACGCAGAAAGATACTCATTTAACTGCAATTTTACAGTTATGATGCCCTGTTACATTGAATTTTATTGTTAAATACAAAAAATTAACATTTTCACCGATCCTTGATATATAAGGCGCGAGGTTTTAGATGACTTTTCAATATGTATTGAAAATTGGAAACAAAAATAGAGGCAGTTGCGGCGGGTTTTGCCCCTTCGAATTTTTGTGGAAAAATTCTCTCCCCT